>NZ_JBPKBO010000021.1:0-115453 GCF_051172775.1 Arthrobacter sp. Ld5 | reverse complement strand
GGCACGGGGCGCTGGGGCGAGACGGTGCCGGGGGTCAGGGTCCCGAGGGGCGCGGCGGAAATCTGGGGCATACCCTGATCTTATAGTGGGCGTCGGCCGGCCACCGAAAGGTGTCGCCGGACCGGCCGGCGGATGACACGGTCCGCGCCCCGACGAAGGAGGTCGACATGACGGAGTACTGGTTCAACGTGCGCACGCACGAGGTCGAGGAGGACCGGCAGTCGGACTGGTCGCAGCTCATCGGGCCGTACGCGACGAGGGCCGAGGCCGAGAAGGCCCTCGAGAAGGTCCAGCAGCGCAACGAGGCGTGGGACGGGGACGACGACGCGTAGGCGTGCCCGCGCGGGCGGCTAGAACGTGTGCTCGGGGCCGGGGAACGTGCCGGCCCGGACGTCGTCCGCGTAGGCGCGCGCCGCGTCGGCGAGCACCGTCCGCACGTCCGCGTACTGCTTGACGAACTTCGCCTGCCGGCCGCCGCGCAGCCCGGCCATGTCCTGCCAGACCAGCACCTGGCCCGTCGTGCCCGGACCGGCACCGATGCCGATCGTCGGGACGCGGACGGCGGCGTCGACGGCCTCCGCGGTCCCGCTGGGCACCATCTCCATCAGGACGCAGAACGCCCCGGCGTCGGCGAGGGCGACGGCGTCGTCGACGATGCGCTGCGACGCGTCACCGCGCCCCTGGACCCGGTACCCGCCGAGGGCGTGTTCGCTTTGCGGCGTGAAGCCGATGTGTGCCATGACGGGAATGCCGGCGCGCACGAGCGCCCGGACCGTCTCCGCGTACTCCGCGCCGCCCTCCATCTTCACGGCGTGCACGAGGCCCTCCTTCAGGAGCCGGACCGAGGATGCGACCGCCTGCTGGGGGGAGACCTCGTAGCTGCCGAAGGGCAGGTCGGCGACGACGAGGGCGCGCCGCGCCGCGGTGCTCACCGCCCGGCTGAAGAGGATCATCTCGTCCAGCGTGATGGGCAGCGTCGTGGCGTGCCCGAGGACGTTGTTGGCCGCCGAATCGCCGACCAGGAGCACCTCGATGCCGGCGTCGTCGAACACCTGCGCGGCGTACTGGTCGTACGCCGTGAGCATCGCGAAGCGGGTGCCGTCCTCCTTCGCCTGCTGCAGGTGGCGGATGCGGATCCGACCGGTCGGGGGGACGGTCGGCGCGGTCGGCGTCGCGCCCGCGCCCGCTCCGTAGGGGGCAGGCAGTTCGGCGGAAGTCATGACACGAGACTATCGGACGGCGCCCGCAGGCCCCGGTCCTGCCGGCCCGCTGCCCGCGTAACCGGCCGTTAACACGGGCAGGCGAGAATGACGGGGTGCCGCCGCGGCTGTACCGCGCCCGCGGCTCAGTAGAGTGAGGACGGCGCGGCAGGCGCTGCCACCGGGACCGAGCGGTCCGGGCATCGATTCGAGGAAGAAGGTTGTCATGGACCGGCAGCAGGAGTTCGTACTGCGCACCATCGAGGAGCGGGACGTCCGCTACGTCCGGCTGTGGTTCACCGACGTCGTCGGCTCCCTGAAGTCGGTGGCGCTCGCGCCGGCCGAGGTCGAGGGAGCGTTCGAGGAGGGCCTCGGGTTCGACGGATCCTCCATCGAGGGGCTCGCCCGCGTGTACGAATCGGACATGCTCGCCCAGCCGGACCCTTCCACCTTCCAGATCCTGCCCTGGCGGGGCGAGAAGGAGCAGACGTCCCGGATGTTCTGCGACATCCTCACCCCGGACGGCCAGCCGTCCACCGCCGATCCGCGCGGGGTCCTCAAGAAGACCCTCGCGAAGGCCGCCGACATGGGGTTCACCTGCTACACCCACCCCGAGATCGAGTTCTACCTGCTGAAGTCCGCGGAACCGGGTGCGGACGGCCAGCCGGTGCCGGTGGACCAGGCGGGCTACTTCGACCACGTGCCGGGCGGTGTGGCCCAGGACTTCCGGCGGACGGCCGTGGCGATGCTCGAGTCCGTGGGCATCTCCGTCGAGTTCAGCCACCACGAGGCGGGTCCCGGGCAGAACGAGATCGACCTGCGGTACGCCGATGCACTGCAGACCGCCGACAACATCATGACGTTCCGCACCATCATCAAGGAGGTCGCCCTGACCTCCGACAGCTACGCGACCTTCATGCCGAAGCCCTTCTCGGAGCACCCCGGGTCCGGGATGCACACGCACTTCTCGCTGTTCGAGGGCGACGCGAACGCCTTCTACGAGGCCGGGGCCGAGTTCCAGCTGTCGAAGACCGCACGTCAGTTCATCGCGGGCATCCTCCGGCACGCCCCCGAGTTCACCGCCGTGACCAACCAGTTCGTCAACTCCTTCAAGCGGCTCTGGGGCGGCGGCGAGGCGCCCAGCTACCTGTCCTGGGGCCACAACAACCGCTCCGCCCTGGTCCGCGTGCCCCTCTACAAGCCCAACAAGGGCCAGTCGGCACGCATCGAGTACCGCGGGATCGACTCCGCCAGCAACCCCTACCTCGCGTACTCGGTCCTCCTGGGAGCGGGGCTGAAGGGCATCGAGGAGGGCTACGACCTGCCGCCGGCCGCCGAGGACGACGTCTGGAGCCTGACGGGGGCGGAGCGCCGGGCCATGGGGCACGACCCGCTGCCCGCCAGCCTGCACGACGCCATCCGGGTCATGGAGGAGTCCGAGCTCGTCGCGGACATCCTGGGGGAGCAGGTCTTCGAGAACTTCCTGCGGAACAAACGCGCCGAATGGCACGACTACCGGATCCAGGTGACCCCCTGGGAGGTGCGCCGGAACCTGAACATCCTGTGAGGCGCCCCGAGGGACATGGCTAGGGTTGGGACATGAGCCTTAACCGCAAGCTGATCAGTTATGGCTTCACGGACCTCGAGAAGAGCCGTCGTTTCCTCGACGCGCCGGAACTGCGGGGCCTCGACGACGACGACCTCTTCGCGGGTCTCGCGGTGTCCGCCAATCCGGACATGGCGCTGCAGTCCTTCGTGAGGCTGCTGGCCGTGGACCGCGCGGCGGTCGGGGCGGCTTTCTCCGACGCGGACAGCCGCGGCCCCCTGTTCCGGCTGCTGGGCGCCACCGAGGCGCTCGGGGAGTTCCTCATGCGGCACCCCGAGCACCTCGACGTCGTGAGCACCCGGCCGGCC
Organism: Arthrobacter sp. Ld5; assembly: GCF_051172775.1. Lineage (NCBI taxonomy): Bacteria > Bacillati > Actinomycetota > Actinomycetes > Micrococcales > Micrococcaceae > Arthrobacter > Arthrobacter sp. Ld5. Next base: position 112,340 of record NZ_JBPKBO010000021.1, on the reverse strand, counting down.
ACCCCGCCCGTCGTCGCGCCCGAGGACCTGCGCGCAGAGCTGCTCCGCTCCGTCGACGCCGACCCGGCCGGAGCCAATCCCGTGGCGGGTGTCGTCGGCGCCGACGCGTACTGCCGGCTCCGGGTCGCGTACCGGCGGCTGCTGACGGACCTCGCCGTCCGCGACCTCGGCCACTGCGCCCCGGTCGACTACCTGCCCGTCGTCGCGCGTGAGCTCGCGGACCTCGCCGCAGCGGCGCTGGAGGCCTCCCTCGCCGTGGCCCGGGCGGAACTGGGCGAGGTGTACGGGCGCGACGTCGTCGCCCGCGTGAGGCTCGCCGTGATCGCGATGGGCAAGTGCGGTGCGCGCGAACTGAACTACATCTCCGACGTCGACGTGGTCTATGTGGTGGAGGGGGACGGCCTCGATGAGACGACGCTCACCAGGATCGGGACGGGGCTCGCCTCCGGCATGTCCCGGGGCGTCTATTCGCCCGGCCAGGAGCCGGCACTGTGGGAGGTCGACGCGAACCTCAGGCCCGAGGGCAAGGACGGCCAGCTCGTCCGGACCCTGCAGTCGCACGTGTCCTACTACGAGCGCTGGGCCAGGAGCTGGGAGTTCCAGGCCCTCCTGAAGGCCCGCGCCGCGGCGGGGGACCCCGACCTCGGCCGCCGATACGAGGAGGCCATCGCCCCGCTGGTCTGGGCGTCGTCGCAGCGGGAGGGGTTCGTCGACGGCGTCCGGGCCATGCGCCGCCGGGTCACGGACAACATCGCACGGGACGAGGCGGCACGACAGCTCAAGCTCGGGCCGGGTGGCCTGCGCGACGTCGAATTCACCGTGCAGCTGCTGCAGCTCGTCCACGGACGGCTGGACGAGTCGCTGCGGGTACGTGACACCGTCTCCGCGATCGGCGCGCTCAGCGCCGCCGGGTACGTGGGGCGCTCCGACGCGCTGGACCTCGACGACGCCTACCGGTACCTGCGGGTCCTCGAGCACCGGATCCAGCTCATGCAGATGCGCCGGACCCATCTCATGCCCGAGGACGACACCGCGCTGCGCGCCCTGGCCCGGTCCTCCGAGGGGTGCAGGGTGACAGTGCGCCCGAGCGCCCAGAGCCTCCACGACAAGTGGCAGTCCACCCGCAGGCTCGTCAAGCGGCTCCACGAATCGATCTTCTACCGGCCGCTGCTCAACAACGCGGCCACCCTCCAGCCCGAGGACGTGCAGCTCACGGCGGAGGCCGCACAGGCGCGCCTCGCGGCACTCGGCTACCAGGACCCGCGGGGCGCGATGCGCCACATCGAGGCGCTCACGGGCGGGCTCCGGCGCCGTGCCCTGCTGCAGCGGCAGCTCCTGCCCATCCTGCTGGGCTGGTTCGCCGACGGCGTCGACCCCGACGCCGGGCTCCTCGGGTTCCGCCGGCTCAGCGAATCACTCGGCGAGAGCCACTGGTACCTGGGCATGCTGCGCGATTCCAACGCCGCCGCGGAACGGCTCTGCGCCGTCCTGTCGAGCAGCCGCTTCATCACCGATCTGCTGGAGGTGTCGCCGGAGTCGACGCAGTGGCTCGGCGCCGATGCCGAGCTCGTCCCGGAGACCTTCGAGGCCCAGTGGCACGAGATCCGGTCGAAGATGTCGCGGCACCCGGAGCCGGAGGAGGCCATCCGCCTCATCCGCCTCATCCGGCGGCGCGAGCTGCTGCGGATCGCCATCGCCGACAGTTCGAACCTGCTGTCCCAGGCTGAGGTGGGGGAGGCGCTGTCCGACGCCGACCGTGCGGCGGTCCTCGGGGCGCTGCACGTGGCGGAGAAGCAGGTGTTCGCGGGCGAGGACCAGCTCACCGACGTCGTCGTGATGACGATGGGACGCCAGGGCGGCCGCGAGATCACCTACGGGTCCGACGCCGACGTCATCTACGTGCACCGGCCGCGGCCGGGCGCGGACGAGCCGGCGGCGCAGAAGCAGGCGGAGGCGATCGTGGCCCGGCTGGTCGCGCTGCTCACGCAGCCGTGCAAGCCGGCGGTGCTTGCCGAACGGGTGCTGGAGATGGACGCGGCGCTCCGCCCGGAGGGCAAGCAGGGCCCCATGGTGCGTTCCATCGCCTCCTACCGCGAGTACTACCGCCGCTGGTCGCTCGTGTGGGAGGCGCAGGCGCTCCTGAGGGCCCGGCCCCTCGCCGGCGACGACGGCCTGGCCGCGGAATTCCTCGAGGTCATCGACCCCGTGCGCTACCCGCGGGAGCTCGCCGAGACCGACGTGCGCGAGATCCGGCGCATCAAGGCGCGCGTCGAAGCGGAACGGCTTCCGCGCGGCGCCGACCCGTCGCGGCACCTGAAGCTGGGGCGCGGTGCCCTCAGCGACGTCGAGTGGCTCGTGCAGCTCCTCCAGCTCCAGCACGCCCACGCGGTCCCGGCCCTGCGCGTCCAGTCCACGCTCGCCGCCCTGGACGTCATCGAGGCCGAGGGCCTGGTGCCGGCGGAGGACGTCGCGATCCTGCGCGGCAGCTGGACGCTGGCCACGCGCATCCGGGGCGCGAACGTCATCTGGAGCGGCCGCGGGTCCGACCTGCTGCCCTCCTCACGCCGTGACCTCGAGGCGGTGGCGCGGTGGTGCGGGTACGGCCCGGACAGCGGCTCGCACCTGGAGGAGGACTACCTCCGCATGACGCGACGCAGTCGGGGCATCTTCGAGCGGCACTTCTACGGGTACTAGCGGCAGGACCGTTCCTGCCGATACCTCAGTACCTGGTGATCGTCAGGCTGGAGACGGGGCACTGGTCGGCTATACGCACCAGGGCCGCCTTCTCGCGCGAATCGACGGTCATGCCCCAGCGTGCTTTCACGGTGATCCACTGTGCGACGTAGGAGCACTTGTTCTGGGGTGGCATCCAGTCCTCGGGGCCCTTGGCCTGTTTCTGCTGGTTCAGCAGCGTGGTCTGGGCGTTAAGGGCACCCGCGTAACCCATGTCGTTGTAGAACGCGACCCGGCGTGCCTGCGTCCAGTTCCGTGCCCCTGATCCCCAGCTCTCGGCGACCGGAACGGTGTGATCGATCTGTACGGTGGACGCCGAGGTGTGGACCTTGTTGTCGAAGGTCGTGGTCCAGCGCCCGGTCGCAACGGTGCAGCCGCGTGCCGTCGTGTAGGACGGCACGGCCTTCGACTCGGCGACGAGGACCTCGGCGCGAGTGTCCTGACAGTCCTTGTTCTGGTCGAGCCAGCCACCGAAGTAACGGTACCGGTCGTAACCCGCGTTGTTCTCGGTGGCGACGGGGAGCGCGCGTGCCGCGGCACGGAGATTCGTGACGTACGTCGCTCCCGCCTCAGCGGGAGCAGCGAGGCCGGTGAGAAGAAGGCCGGCGGTCAGGACGGCGATGAGACCCGATGTGCTTTTCATGTGTACCCCAGAAGTGGAAGGCATCCCCCATGGACGCCACAGGGAGTCTGCCACAATCGTCGATACATTCTTCCGCATCAGGACAAAGCTTCGCTCTTTCTTCGGAATTCCACCGGTCGGCATGTCTTCCTCATCCGACCGGGATGTCCCGCCGGCACGAAGGGCAGCCCGCGCACGAAAAAGTCCGCACGGACGGCCGGCACCGATGTGCCGGCCGCCCGTGCGGACTCCCTGCGGCTTGAAATCCGTTCAGCCGCGGTCTTCGGCTAGACGCCGTAGTAGAGCTCGAACTCGTAGGGGTTCGGGCGCAGCGAGAGCGGCATGATCTCCATCTCCCGCTTGTAGGCGATCCACGTGTCGATCAGGTCCTGCGTGAAGACGTCGCCGGCCTGCAGGAACTCGTTGTCCGCCTCCAGGGCCAGGAGGGCCTCCTCGAGCGAGCCCGGAGCCTTCTGGATGTCCTTGGCCTCCTCGGCGGGGAGCTCGTAGAGATCCTTGTCGATGGGATCCGCGGGCTCGATGCGGTTCTTGATGCCGTCGAGGCCCGCCATCAGCTGGGCGGCGAAGGCGAGGTAGGGGTTCGACGACGGGTCCGGCGCGCGGAACTCGATGCGCTTGGCCTTGGGGTTGGACCCGGTGATCGGGATGCGGATACCGGCGGAGCGGTTGCCCTGCGAGTAGACCATGTTGACCGGGGCTTCGAAGCCCTTGACCAGGCGGCGGTAGGAGTTCACCGTCGGGTTGGTGAACGCGAGGACGGCGGACGCGTGCTTGAGCAGGCCGCCGATGTACCAGCGGGCGGTGTCCGACAGTCCGGCGTAACCGCGCTCGTCGTAGAACAGCGGCTGGCCGTTGCTCCACAGGGACTGGTGGCAGTGCATGCCGGAGCCGTTGTCGCCGAAGACGGGCTTCGGCATGAAGGTGGCCGACTTCCCCCAGGCGTTCGAGACGTTCTTCACGATGTACTTGAACTTCTGCAGGTCGTCCGCCGCGTGCGTCATCGTCGTGAACTTGTAGTTGATCTCGGCCTGGCCGGCGCCGCCGACCTCGTGGTGGGACCGCTCGACCTCGAGGCCCGCCCTGTCCAGTTCGACGCAGATCGCGTCGCGCAGGTCGGCCTGCTTGTCGACCGGGGACACCGGGAAGTAGCCGCCCTTGAACGGCGTCTTGTTGCCGAGGTTGCCCCCGACCTCCTCGCGGCCGCTGTTCCAGGGCGCCTCGATGGAGTCCACCTTGTAGAAGCTGCCCTGCGGGGAGGACTCGTACTGCACGTTGTCGAAGATGAAGAACTCGGCCTCGGGAGCGAAGAACGCCGTGTCCGCGATGCCCGTCGAGGACAGGTAGGCCTCGGCCCGCTCTGCAACGCTGCGGGGATCGCGGTGGTAGGGGTCTCCGGTGCGCGGGTTCACGATGGAGAAGTTCAGCGCGAGGGTCTTCTCGGTGCGGAACGGGTCGATGAAGGCCGTCGTGACGTCCGGGATGAGCTGCATGTCCGACTCGGCGATGCCCTGGAAGCCTCGGATGGAGGAGCCGTCGAAGAGCTGGCCGTGGATGAAGAAGTCCGCGTCGACCGACTTCGCGGGGACGTTGAAGTGCTGCTGCACACCGGGCAGGTCGGTGAACCGGACATCGACGAACCTGATGTCTTCGTCGGCGATGAATTTGAGGACCTCGTCCGCATTCTTGAACATCGAATCGTGCTCCTATCGCAGGGCTGGGGAGGAAGACCGGGCACCAGCGCGTGCACCTGCACCGCGCGGGAAGTCGCGAGCTCCGGCGGAATGGAACGCTGCCACCGTCTCGCATCAACTGTAGGAGCGGGCAGTTTCTCGCTGGTGTCGCCGTTGTTTCCGGGAGGTTACATGAGGGGAAGTGCGTCTCCTACCCTAGCGTGTCCGCGAGGTCGGGGGGCATAATGCGGCCGCTCGCCGCCGGGTACGCTGGAGGAGTGGTGAGTAGAGATGACATCGGTTCGTGGATGGAAGGCCCCCCGCCGTCGGGCAACCAGCAATGGCCGGGGCAGCGGCTCGGGCGGCCCGCATCGGGTCCGGGATCCATCGCCAGGTTCGGACCGAGGGCTGCGGCGCTCCTGATCGACTGGGTCATCTGCTCGCTGATCTCCGCGGCGTTCTTCGACTACGACTCCTTTGCCACGCTTTACATCTTCCTCGTCGAACAGATCCTGCTCGTCGGCTTCTTCGGGTACAGCATCGGGCATCGCCTCCTCCGCATGCAGGTGCAGACGCTCGACGGGAAGCCTGCCGGCTACCTGACCGCGATCATCCGGAGCGTGCTCCTGTGCCTCGTAATCCCGGCCCTCATCATCGACGCGGACCAGCGCGGCCTCCACGACCGGGCGCGCGGTACCGGTCTCTTCCGCATCTAGCCGGGCCCCGATCCTGGGTGCTACACGAAGAGCCCCTCCCGACGGGAGGGGCTCTTCGTGTGCCTGCGGTCGTCGTGGGCTCAGCGCCCGCGCATCGCCTTGCGGTCGGGGCGCGCCTTGAACGGATCCACGCCCTTGGGGATGGGGAGTTTCGTGCCGAGGGCGCTCAGCCGCTTGTCGACGGCGGACACCTCCTGCTTGGTGAGCGTCTTCTTGAGCTTCTGCACCGTCTTCGGGAGCTTCGCCAGGGGGACCTGACGATCATCACGGCCGGTCTCGATGATGTGGACGGGCACGTTCGGGATGATGCGGGCCATCTTGCGCTTCTCGCCGTCGACGAGCTGCTTGACCCGGGTGGACGGGCCCTCCGAGACGAGGATGACCCCCGGGCGGCCGATCACGCGGAACACGGCGTCCTGGGTGCGTGGATTGACCGCGACGGGCTGTTCCTGGAGGATCCAGCCGCGGCGCAGGACGCTGAGCGCCGCCCCGGCCGCGCCGGGCTTCCCCTCGATCTGGGAGAACGCGGCGCGCTCGGCCCGGCGGGACAGGATGAAGATCGCCGCGAGGAACGCGAGCGGGACGGCGATGATCATCAGCGTGATGACGTTGTCGATCAGCAGCCCGATCAGCAGCCCGAGCGCGATGATGCCGACGAACGCCAGGAGCATGAACCAGACGACGCTCGGATCGTTGCGGCGCGTCATCTTGAAGACTTCGGAGACCTGCTTCATCCGCCCGGTCTTCTTCGGACCCTTCGCCGCCTTCGTCTTGCGCGAGAAGAGACGGCGTTTGGGCGTGGGGGAACCGGAGGGATCGATCGTGTGCGACATAGTTCTTCGATTCTACGGGATGGCGGGGGAGCGGCGGCCGGACAGCCCGCCGTCGTGAACGGCGGGTGCGTCAGCCCGCGAGGAGCGAGGAGGCTTCCTGCAGGGCGGTCCCGGACTCGTCCAGGTGGGCGAGCTCCGGCGGGAGCTCGAGGCCCTTCCGGCGCATGGCGCGCGCCCAGAGACGGCCCGCACGGTACGAGGAGCGCACGAGGGGGCCGCTCATCACGCCGAGGAAACCGATCTCCTCGGCCTCCTCGCTCAGTTCGACGAATTCGGCGGGCTTCACCCAGCGGTCCACGGGGAGGTGGCGTTCGCTCGGGCGCAGGTACTGCGTGATCGTGATGAGGTCGCAGCCGGCCTCGTGCAGGTCGCGGAGGGCCTCGGAGATCTCCTCCCGGGTCTCGCCCATCCCGAGGATGAGGTTCGACTTCGTGACCATGCCGCGGTCACGCCCCTGGGTGATGACGTCGAGGGAGCGTTCGTAGCGGAACGCCGGGCGGATCCGCTTGAAGATGCGGGGGACGGTCTCCACGTTGTGGGCGAAGACCTCGGGGGCGGCGTCGCAGATCGCCGCGATGTGCTCGGGGCGGCCCGAGAAGTCGGGGATCAGGATCTCGACGCCCGTGCCCGGGTTCATGCTGTGGATCTGGCGGATGGTCTCGGCGTAGAGCCAGACTCCCTCGTCGGGCAGGTCGTCGCGGGCGACGCCGGTGACGGTGGCGTAGCGCAGGTTCATGGACTGCACCGACTGGGCGACCTTGAAGGGCTCGCTGCGGTCGAGGGGCTGCGGCTTGCCGGTGTCGATCTGGCAGAAGTCGCACCGTCGGGTGCATTCGGAGCCGCCGATCAGGAACGTGGCTTCCCGGTCCTCCCAGCACTCGAAGATGTTCGGGCAGCCTGCTTCCTCGCAGACGGTGTGCAGGCCCTCCTTCTTCACGAGGTTCTTCATGGAGACGAATTCCGGGCCGATGTTGACCTTGGCCTTGATCCAGTCGGGCTTGCGCTCCACCGGTGTCTCGGCGTTGCGCGCCTCGACGCGCAGCAGTCGGCGGCCCTCGGGTGCAAGACTCACAGGGAAGCTCCTTCTGGCTGGTTCTGGGCCGGACCGGGCGTGCCGCCGGTACCAGCAGGGTCGTGGCGGGGTGCTTCGGTGTCGTCGTTGCCCACCAGCACTGCCTCATTCTTGCGCAGTTCCGCCTCGATCGACGAAACGAGATCCGCCGGTGTGACCGTGCGGCCGCATTCGGCGGAGATCGAGGTGACGCCGGCGTCCGCGATGCCGCACGGGACGATCTGCCGGAAGGGTGCGAGATCGTTGCTGCAGTTGACGGCGAAGCCGTGCATGGTGACCCGGTCCCTGACACGGATGCCGATGGCCGCGATCTTGCGGGCGGGTTGCGTGTCGGTCTCCGCGAGCCAGACGCCGGAACGCCCGTCGATCCGGATGCCGTCGATGCCGAGGGGGCGCAGGGAGGCGATGATGACCTCCTCCAGGGTGTGGACGTACTCGGCGACCCGCGCAGGGTCCCGCAGGGCGAGGATCGGGTATCCGACCAGCTGGCCCGGGCCGTGCCAGGTGAGCTTGCCGCCGCGGTCGACGGGCACCACCGGTGTGCCGTCGAAGGGCCGCTCGTGGTCCTCGGTGCGTTTACCCGCCGTGTACACGGCGTCGTGCTCGAGGAGCAGGACGGTGCTGGGTGCGGTCCTGTCCACGACCTGGGCGTGGAGTGCCTTCTGCAGCTCCCACCCCCGCGTGTACTCGATGTAGTCCGGAGCGAGGCCGACGCGCGACAGCACAAGAGTCATGCCTCAAGCCTAGTCCTGTGTGGGACACCTTCCTGCCGTCGGACTGCCTTGCCGGTCGGGGAGGTCGAAGGTCGCGCCGAGGCGGACCAGCCGCCAGTCGTCCCCGGTGCGGCGTACCTCGAAGTGGAGGATCGGGGAGGCAGGACCCGTCTGCGCCTGGAACCTCCAGAAGTCGGCACGCCACGGGTGGACCGGCCGCACCTCCTCCGGATCGTCCGGCGTCGAGGGCAGTGCCCGCCAGGTGGACCAGTGCCGGCGGGGTCCCACCACGTGCCAGAGCGAGCCACGCCAACGCAGCCGGAAGGGCAGCGGGCTGCCGTCGACGTCCTCGAAGGAGAGTGCTACGGCCTCGTCCACCGGACGCCAGGCCCCGGGTGCCTCGATGGGTGCGCGTGTCATGACCCCCCTGTCTCGTTCGGAACCGTGCGTTAAAAATAGAACATATGTTCTAGTGTGGCAATCGTGTCGGGGAGATGCGCGGGCCGAGCTGTGGATAACGCGGGCGGGTGGCTCGCGATGCCCTAGAACTGGACCATGGACGGCGACGCGGGACGAACCTCGGAGGGATCAGCAGCGGGCACGGCGGCGGATCGTCCATCGGGCGGCCCGTGGTGCGCCGACGTCGAGGACGGGGAGCGGCCGGTCGCCGACGGCCTGCGGGTCGGGCGCCTTCTGGGCCGCGGCGGCTCCTCCGCCGTGTGGCTGGTGACGGACGACGGCGGGCGGCGCCTCGCCCTGAAGGTGATCGCACCCCGTGCCGCCGGCCCTGCGGAGGGCCGGCCCGCCGGGCCCGCTGCCGTCCCACCCCACCGCGGACGGCACGCCGCCACCGGCACTGCAGCGGCCGGCGCCACGGCACTCCCGTCGTCGCCGGTGGCCGGGGGCGGCACGGACCCCGGCGTGCTCGTGCGCGAACTGAGGCTCCTGCAGCGGTTCACCCACGATCACCTCCTCCGGGTGCACGGGGTCGTCGAGACGGACCGGGGGCCCGGGCTGCTGATGGACCTCGCCCCGGGAGGCTCTCTCCTGGGGCTCGTGACGAGTCGCGGCCCCCTGCCGATCCCCGAGGTCGTGACGGCGCTGGTCCCGGTGGCGCAGGCGCTCGGTTCCCTGCATGCCGCCGGAGCCGTGCACGGCGATGTGACTCCCGGGAACATCCTCTTCACCGCCGAGGGCAAGCCGCTCCTCGGCGATCTGGGGACCGCGCGCCTCCTCGGCGCCGGGAGGCGCGGCGTCGCCGGCACGCCGGGCTTCCTCGATCCGCTCCACGACGGGTCGTTCGATGTCGGCGCCGACGTCTTCGCCCTCGCGGCGGTGGCCTGGTTCGCCCTGACGGGCCGCATCCCCGGGCCGGCCGAGCAGCGGCCTCCCCTCGCGCTGATCGTCCCGGAGGTTCCTTGGGAGCTCATGCACCTCATCGAGGACGCGCTCAGCTCCCGCCGGGACCGGCGCCCCACCGCTGACCAGTTCGCGCGGGGTCTGCTCTCCGGGTCGACGCCGGCACCCCTCGACCTCGTCCCGGCCGTGCATGCGAGTGTCCTGCCGGACCTGCTGACCCGGAGCGCCGACCCGCCTCCCGGCGCCCCGCCGTCCGGATGGTCCCGGCTGATCGACCACGGCTCCCGCACCGGCCGGGGAGTACACGGAACGGTGCAGGGACGGCCCACCCCGGGACGCAGCACGCCCGGACGGCGCCCGCTGGGAGAGCGCCTGCGGACGGCACCCCCGGGGCCGCAGGGGCCGACAGGAGGCCGCGCCGACGGATCCCGGGCACGAAGATCGCGGCGGGCAGGGAGCTCCTGGGGAGAGCGGTTTCCGGGTGCAGGGCCGGCCCCGGCCTCCCGCCGGCGAGCGGCCCCAATCCCGCCGCAGGGTGCGGACCGGGCACGCGCCGGGGAGCAGCGCACCCGGGGTGTGCTGGCCCTGCTGGCCGGAGTGGCCGCCGTCGTACTGCTCGTGGCCGGCGTCGCGCTGACCGTCGACGCTGCGGGGTCCGCGGAGCCGGCAGTCGGTCGCACGCCCCCCACGGCGCCCGGTCACGCTCCGGGCACTGATCCCGGTGACGCTCCGGGCACTGATCCCGGTGACGCTCAGGGCACCGATCCCGGTGACGCTCAGGGCACCGATCCCGGTGACGCTCAGGGCACCGATCCCGGTGACGCTCAGGGCACCGATCCCGGTGACGCTCAGGGCACCGATCCCGCTGACGCGGACAGGGCCGTGCAGTCCGGTGATCCCGCCATCGCCCTCGACGGCCTGGCCGAGCTGCGGGCGCAGGCCTTCGTGGACGCCGACGCGGACCTGCTCACGTCGGTCGACGTCGAGGGGTCCCCGGCCATGGCGGCCGATCGCGAAGCGGTCGGAGCGCTCGCGGAGACGGGCAGGACCCTGCAGGACCTGTCGATCGACATCCGGGATCCGGTCGAGGTGACGGACGCGGAGCTGGCCGGTCTCCCGGCGCTCGCCCAGCTGCCGGCGGTGGCCGCCCCGCCTCCCGCGACCAAGGTCTCCGCGGTCAGGGCGACGGCGGTGCTGTCCTCCTACACCGAGGCGGCGTCAGATCCGTCGTCGCAGCGGACCGGGCCGACCAGGACCGGGTCGGCCGATCAGCAGGAGCTGATCTTCGTCCTGTGGACCTCCGGTGACGGATGGCGGATCCACTCGGTCGTGACGCCGCCCGCCTGAACGGTGCCGCAGGGTCAGGAGGTCGCGGTGCGGTGCACCCAGGCGGCCAGGGCCTCCGGTGTGGGCTGGTCGAAGGTGAAACCGGCCCTGGTGAGTGCGCGGGGCTCCATCCGCGAGCTGATCAGGAGGAGCTCGTAGGCGAGCTGCCCCATGGCGATCTTCAGGAGGGCGCCGGGGACGCGGAACCACACCGGACGGTGGAACGCCTCGCCGAGCTGCAGGGTGACCGTATCGAGGGTCGCGGGCACCGGAGCGCTCAGGTTGACCGGCCCGGACAGCGGGGCAGTGAGCAGGAACTCGAGCGCCCTGACCTCGTCGTCGAGGCTGATCCACGGCCACCACTGGCGGCCGGAACCGAGCGAGGTCCCGGCGAAGAACCGGATCGGGATCAGCAGCTTGGGCAGTGCGCCGCCCGCCTCCGACATGACGATCCCGGTGCGGGCGAGTACGACGCGGACACCCGCCGGTGCGCGCAGCGCCTCCGCCTCCCAGCGGCGGCAGATGTCGGCGAGCAGCGTCCCGCCGGAGGAGGAGCTCTCGGTCAGCACGTCGTCGCCGCGGTCCCCGTAGTAGCCGGATGCGGACTGGCTGACGAAGACCGTGGGCGGGGTCGCGGACTTCCCCATCGCCTCGACGAGCGTTCTGGTGGCCGTGATGCGCGAGGAGTACAGCGTCTCCTTGTAGCTCCTCGTCCAGAGCCCCCCGGCGATGCCCGCTCCGGAGAGGTTGATGACGGCGTCCGCCCAGTCCACGGCGTCGACGTCGAGGTCACCGGCCGCCGGGTTCCACCGGATCTCCTGCGGGCCCCGGGGAGCCCTGCGCACCAGGCGCCGGACCTCGTGGTTCGGCTCGAGCCGGCGGACGAGGGCAGTACCGATGGTGCCGGACGCGCCGGCGAGGAGGATGCGCATGCTCCCATCGAACCACTTGTTCCGGGGGAACGGTACCGGAGCCGACGAAGGACCCCGGACAGTGTCCGGGGTCCTCATGGTGCGGCGCGGAGGGGTTCAGCCCTGCAGCGTGGCGGTCAGGGAGATGTCCTTGACCGCAGCCAGCGCCTGCGACACCGGGCAGCCTTCCTTGGCGCCCTGGGCCAGTCGCTGGAAGTCCTCCTCGGACAGTCCGGGCACCGTGGCGTCGAGCGTGAGGCGGATGGCGGTGATGCCCGTGCCCGGCTGGAAGTCCACCTCCGCCTTCGTCTCGACCCGCTCCGGGGTCTTGCCCTCCTCGCCGACGGCGTGGCTGAACGCCATCGAGAAGCAGGCGGAGTGAGCGGCGGCGATGAGCTCCTCCGGGCTCGTCTTGCCCTCGGACTGCTCGGCGCGCGCCTTCCAGGTGACGTCGTAGGTGCCGAGGCCGGAGGAGTCGAGCGAGACCTGCCCCGAGCCGGAGGGGAGGTCCCCGCTCCAGACGGTGTGGGCTGTGCGTACGGTAGCCATGGTTCTCCTTGCTGTCGGAACGGACGCGGGGGTCGCATCCGGTGCTTCGGTCCCATCCTAGGGAGCGGGCGGAGAACAGGAGAAGCCGCCCCCTGACGGGAAGCGACTTCTCCTGTGCGCCGAGGGGACCGGGCGGCGTTACAGGCCGAGGTCGGCCTCGAACGCGCCACCCTCCAGGCGTGCCTTCAGCGTCTGCAGGAAGCGGCCCGCGTCCGCTCCGTCGACGAGGCGGTGGTCGTAGGTCAGGCTCAGGTACATCATGGAGCGGATCGCGATGGTGTCGTCCCCGTCGGGGCCGGTGATGACCACGGGACGCTTCACGATGATCCCGGTTCCCAGGATGCCGACCTGCGGCTGGTTGATGATCGGCGTGTCGAACAGGGCACCGGCGGAGCCGATGTTCGTGATCGTGAACGTCCCGCCCGAGAGCTCGTCCGGACCGATCTGGCCATTGCGGGTGCGTGCACCGACGTCGGCGATCTTCTTGGCCAGTCCTCCGAGGTTGAGGTTGCCGGCGTCCCTGATGACGGGGACGAGCAGGCCCTTCTCGGTGTCGACCGCGATCGCCAGGTGCTCGGCGTCGTGGTAGGTCACTTCCTTCTTCTCCTCGTCGAACGAGGCGTTCAGCTTCGGGTGCTGCTTGAGCGCCTCGGTGACGGCCTTGGAAAGGAAGGGCAGGAAGGTCAGCTTCGCGCCGTTCTGCGCCAGGAAGGTGTCCTTGGACGCCGCCCGCAGCTTCGCGATGCGGGTCATGTCCACCTCGATCACCTGGGTGAGCTGGGCGGACACCTCGAGCGACTCGCGCATGCGCTTGGCGATCGTCTGCCGGATACGGGGGGCCTTCTCGACGGTGCCGCGCAGCTTCGAGGGCTCGACGGCGGGAGCCGCGGGCTTCGACGGCGCGGCCGCCGGAGCGGACGCTGCTGCGGGCTCCGCCTGCTGCGCCTTCCGGGCCTCCGCCGCCTCGAGGACGTCCTGCTTCCGGATGCGTCCTCCGACGCCGGTGCCCTTGACGGTCGAGAGGTCGACGTCGTTCTGGTTGGCCAGGCGGCGGACGAGAGGCGTGACGTAGGCTGCGGCGTCCGAGCCGCCGGACGCCTCCGCGGGCTTGTCCTCGGCCGCGGGCTTCTCCTTGGCCGGCGCGGGCTTTTCCTGGGCCCGCGCGGGAGCGGCGGGCTTGTCCTCGGCGGGCTCGGAGGTCTGCTGGGCGCGGTCTGCCTCGTGCCCGGAGCCGGCCTTCTCGGTGGGGGCATCGGCGCGTTCCTCGGCGGGTGCCGCTGCCACCGGTTCGCCAGACGCGGCTTCGACCTTCTTCGGGGCCGCGGCCCCCGAGCCGATCACGGCGAGCACCGCACCGACCTCGGCGGTCTCGTCCTCGTTCACGCGGATCTCCTGGAGCTTGCCCGCGACGGGGGAGGGGATCTCGGTGTCGACCTTGTCGGTGGAGACCTCGAGGAGGGGCTCGTCGACCTCGACGTCGTCGCCGACGGCCTTGAGCCAGCGGGTCACGGTGCCTTCGGTGACGCTCTCGCCGAGGGCGGGGAGGGTGACCTCGGTGCCCTCGGACGACTCGTCCGAGGACCCGGTGGAGGACTCGGCCTCCGCAGGAGCGGCCTGCTCCTCGGGCTCGGGCTCGGCGGGAGCCTCCTCGGCCGGGGCGGGCGTATCGGCGGCCCCGGCGTCGTCTCTGCCCGCGTCCGCACTGCCGGAGCCGTCGCCGATGCGCACGAGCGGGGCGCCGACCTCCGCGGTCTCGTCCTCGGCGACGAGGATCTCCTCGATCACGCCCGCGATGGGGGACGGGATCTCGGTGTCGACCTTGTCGGTGGAGACTTCGAGGAGCGGCTCGTCGACCTCGACACGGTCACCGACCTGCTTCAGCCAGCGGGTGACGGTGCCTTCGGTGACGCTTTCACCGAGAGCGGGCAAGTTCACGGATTCAGACATAATGCGCCCGTTTCTCCTTCGTAGATCGTTCCTGGGCAGCTGGGTGATGCGCGGGGCCTGCTCAGCTGGACGTGCTCGGATTTCCTGCTTCCGAGCTTAGTCCACGCCCTCCGGGCGTGGACCAAGCCGGTGTGGTGCGTGAGGTGTTGCGACTCAGCCGTGCAGCGGCTTGCCCGCGAGGGCGAGGTGGGCCTCGCCGAGGGCCTCGTTCTGCGTGGGGTGCGCGTGGATGAGCGGGGCCACGTCCTCCGGGTACGCCTCCCAGTTGACGATAAGCTGCGCTTCGCCGATCTGCTCGCCCATGCGGCTGCCGAGCATGTGGACGCCCACGATGGGGCCGTCCTTCTCGCGGACGAGCTTGACGAGGCCGCCGGTGCCGATGATCGAGCTCTTGCCGTTGCCGGCGAGGTTGTACTCGTGCGTCTCGACGCGGTCGTCGCCGAACTTCTCGCGCGCTGCCTTCTCGGTGTACCCGACGGACGCGATCTCGGGATCGCTGTAGGTGACCTTGGGGATGTTCAGGTCGGCGACGACGACGGGCTTCAGGCCGCCGATCTCCTCCGCCACGAAGATGCCCTGCTGGAATCCGCGGTGGGCCAGCTGCAGCCCGGGGACGATGTCGCCGATCGCGTAGATGTTCCCGACGCCGGTGTGGAGGCGCTCGTCGGTGATGACGAAGCCGCGGTCCATGGTGAGGCCCGCCTCCTCGTAGCCGAGGTCCTGCGTGACGGGACCGCGCCCGACGGCGACGAGCATGAGGTCGGCCTCGAACGTCTTGCCGTCCTCGAGGGACACCACGACGCCCTCCTCGTTCTGCTCCACCGACTTGAAGCGGGTGCCGGTGTTGAACTTGATGCCGCGCTTCTTGAACGCCCGCTCGAAGTTCTTGACGATCGACGCGTCCTCGTTGGGGACGAGCGACGGCAGGGCCTCGATGATGGTGACGTCCACGCCGAAGGACTTCCACACGGACGCGAACTCGCACCCGATGACGCCACCGCCGAGGATGATCGCGGTCTTCGGTACGAAATCCATGGTGAGGGCCTGGTCGGAGGTGATGACCTTGCCGCCGATCTCGAGGCCGGGGAGGCTGCGCGAGAAGGAGCCGGTCGCCAGGACGATGTGCTTGCCGGTGTAGACGGTGCCGTCGACGTCGATGGTGTTCTCCGACGCGAGCTTGCCCGAGCCCTCGATGACCGTGATGCCCTTGGACTTGATGAGTCCCTGCAGGCCCCGGTACTTGCCCGCGATGATGCCGTCCTTGTACGCGTTCACGGCGTTCATGTCGATCGACTCGAACGTGGCCTTCACCCCGTACTTCTCGGCGTCACGCGCGCCGTCGGCGATCTCGGCCGAGTGCAGGAGTGCCTTCGTGGGGATGCAGCCGTTGTGGAGGCAGGTGCCGCCGAGCTTCCCCTTCTCGATGAGCCCCACGGTGAAGCCCAGCTGCACCGCGCGGAGTGCCGCGGCGTAGCCGCCGCTGCCTCCACCGAGTACCAGGATGTCGAATTCTTGCGCAGTTGCCGATGCGGCCACTTGTACGCTCCCTCGCGTGGTCTGTCGACGCGCCGGGCGCGTCGGGTGATTGATCGGTGATGATTCGAGAACTGATGCGGTCGCGGTGCGGTCGCAGGTGCTTCGTACCCTTGTTTTTCACCCTAGCCCCAGTTGTGGCCTGCATCCACTTGGAATGCGGGCACTACGGGCGGGTTCCGGGCGTTGTGCGCTTTCTCACCCGTCTGGTGGACCGGTGGGGCGGCATCAGGGGGCACCGCGGTGCCCCCTGATGAGGTCACGCGGTCCGGGCGAGGACGTCCTCGACGTACGCGAGCAGCGTGCGGACCCCGACGCCGGTTCCGGCCTTCGGCGTGTAGCCGTACGGCGAGCCCTCGTTGAAGGCCGGCCCGGCGATGTCGAGGTGCGCCCAGGGGATCTTCTCGCCGTCGACCTGGCCCACGAACTCGCGGAGGAACACCGCGGCGGTCATCATGCCGCCGTTCCGCTCGCCGATGTTGGCGATGTCCGCGACCTGCGACTCGAGGCTGGGTCGCAGCTCCTCCGGCAGGGGCATGGGCCAGAACTGCTCGCCCGCGCGGTCCGCCGCGGCCTTCACGGCGTCCCGGACGCCGTCGTCGCCCATGACGCCGGAGACGCGTGTGCCGAGCGCGACCATCTGCGCGCCCGTGAGCGTCGCGATGTCGATGATGGCGTCGGGCGCCTCCTCGCTCGCGGCCGCGAGGCCGTCGGCGAGGACCAGGCGGCCCTCGGCGTCGGTGTTGAGGACCTCGACGGTCCGCCCGCCGTAGATCGACAGGACGTCCTCGGGGCGCTGCGCGGTTCCGGAGGGCATGTTCTCGGCCAGGCACAGCCAGGCGGTGACCTTGGCGGGCAGGCCCAGCTCGGCGACGGCGAGGAGCGTGGTGAGCACGACGGCGGCCCCCGCCATGTCCAGCTTCATGGTCTGCATGCCCGCGGCGGGCTTCAGCGAGAGTCCGCCGGAGTCGAAGGTGATGCCCTTGCCCACGAGGGCCAGGTGCACGGCGGACTTGGCGGGGGAGTACTCCACCTTGACCATGCGCGGGGGCCGGGAGGATCCCTTGCCGACACCGAGGAGGCCGCCGTACCCGTCGCGCTCGAGGCGCTTCTCGTCCATCACGGTGACCTTGACGGGAAGGCCCCGCGTGAGGTCCTTGGCGGCCTGCGCGAACGTCTCCGGGTAGAGGTGGCTCGGCGGCTGGTTCACGAGCGTCCGCGTGGCGTTGACGTTCTTGCCGAGGACGACGGCGCGCCGGAACGCGGGCGCCAGGTCGGCATCGGCGGCAACCGGCGTGTACACGACGACGCTCCGGACGGCTGCGCTGTCCTTCGGCGGTGCGACCGTACCGTCCGCCGTGATCCCGGACTTGTGTCCCTCGTAGCTGTAGGCGCCGAACGCGGCCCCCTCGGCGACGGCCGTCGCGGCTGCGACTGTCCCGGCCGGCAGGGCGAGGACGACGGTCTCGAGCCCCTTCAGCTGGCGAATCGCCGCCCCCGCGGCGCGGCGGAGGGTCTCGGGTGCGAGCTCCTCACCGGCGGACACCGGTCCGACGCCGGAGAGCACCAGCGAATCGGCACCGGTCTCGGGGAGCCCGGGGAAGCGGCGCACCTCGTCCGCGGCACCCGTGACGCCGAGGACCTGGAGGGAGTCCCCGAGGGCGCGCGCGGCCTTCGCGGGCAGGGGGCTCTCGAGCAGGACGGGCCCGTCGGCCCCCTTGGCGACCGCGATCACGAGCGCGTCGCTCGGAATCTTCTTGAGGTCCTTCGCGGAAGCGGCCAGGTGTAGTTCGGTGGTTCTGATCACGGAATCTGTCTCCTCGTGTCCGGCTGGGTTGTCCAGATCGGCGTTGCGGGTGGTCCCGGTGTCCGGTGGCCCGGGAACCGTCCTGTCGATCGTAGTCTCTACGCCCGGGCGGCCCGGAATGAAGCCGGCGCGGGTGGCGTTGACGAGAGCAGGACCTGACCGGAGGAGAGAGCCATGCTGGATCCACGAACCCTGTACACCACCGACCCCGACGTCTTCGACGACCCCGACAGCAGGGGACTGCCCCTGCTGGTGAGCCTGACCGGCTTCATGGATGCGGGCCAGGTGGTCTCTCAGGTCAGCGAGGAACTCCTCGAGGTCCTCGAGCACGAACCCGTCGCCACATTCGACGCCGACCAGCTCATGGACTACCGCGGGCGCCGGCCGAAGATCACGTTCGCCGAGGACCACCTCACCGACTACCGGCCGCACCGGCTCGAACTGCACCGCCTGGCCGACGGGCTCGGGGAGCCCTTCCTGCTCCTGACGGGCGCCGAGCCGGACCTGCAGTGGGAGCGCTTCGCGAGCGCCGTCGTCGGGCTCGTCGAGGACCTGGAGGTGACCATGACTTCGTGGGTCCATGCGATCCCGATGCCCGTGCCGCACACCAGGCCGATCGGGGTGACGCTGCACGGCAACCGGTCCGACCTCATCGACGGCATGAACGTCTGGCGTCCCACGGCGGAGCTGCAGGCGTCGATCGGGCACGTACTGGAGTTGCGGCTGATCGAGGCCGGACACGACGTCGTCGGGCACGTCATCCACGTCCCGCACTACCTCGCCGAGGCGGAGTACCCGCCCGCCGCGGTGGCCGGCCTCGAATATCTGGGTGCGACCGCGCGCCTCGTCCTCCCCACCGACCGCCTGCGGGAGACCGGGCGCGACGTCGAACGGCAGATCGCCCGGCAGGTCGGCAACTCCACGGAGGTGCAGTCGGTGGTCTCCTCGCTCGAGAAGCGCTACGACGAGTACGCGGACGGCACCGCGCGGAAATCGCTGCTGGTCAAGGACAACAGCGAGCTCGCCAGCGCGGAGGAGCTGGGTGCCGCGGTCGAGGCCTACCTGGCGAGCCCGCAGGCTGAGGAGGAGTCGACGCTGCTGTGGGACACGGAGTTCCTGGGGGCCCAGGCCACCGGCGACGAGCACCCGGCCGCCGGGACCGGCCCGGAGGCGGGCACGGCGTCGGAGCCGGGTGTCCCCGATGCGCACGACGACCGCCCGGGTGGTCCCTCCGCCACGGGATAATGGGCGGGTGAATTCTTCCCGGGCACTCCTGGTCTGGGCGGCGGGAGTCCTGGCCTACCTCGTCGCCGTCACCCAGCGCACCACCTTCGGTGTGGCAGGGCTCGAGGCGACGGACCGCTTCAGCGCCTCGGCCTCGCAGCTGTCGACCTTCACCGTCGTCCAGCTGCTCGTGTACGCCGGACTCCAGGTGCCGGTCGGCGTCCTCGTGGACCGGTGGGGCCCGCGGACGCTGATCGTCACGGGTGGGGTGCTCATGGCGCTGGGGCAGGCGCAGCTGGCCTTCGCGGATTCCGTGGGCGCCGGCATCGTCGGCCGCCTGTTCGTGGGGGCGGGGGATGCCATGACGTTCATCAGCGTGCTCCGGCTCCTGCCCGCATGGTTCGAACCGCGCCGCATCCCCGTCCTGACGCAGTGGACGGGGATCATCGGCCAGCTCGGACAGGTGGTCTCGGTCATCCCGTTCGTCGCGGTGCTGACCGCTGTCGGATGGCAGCCCGCGTTCCTCTCGGCCGCTGGTCTCTCCGTCCTCGCCGTCGTGCTCTCGGTCGCCCTGATCCGGGACTCGCCGGTCGCCGGGACCCGCACCGCCCAGACCATCCGGGAGACGGGCACCTCCCTCGCCGCAGCCTGGAAGCAGCCGGGTACGCGGCTGGGCCTGTGGACGCACTTCACCATCCAGTTCCCCGGCACGGTCTTCGTCCTGATGTGGGGCTACCCCTACCTGGTGCGCGCCGAGAAGGTCGGTGAGGGTGCGGCGTCGGCGCTGATGACCCTGTTCGTCGTGGTCGGCATCGCCTGCGGCCCTCTCCTCGGCCGCTACGTGGGACGGCATCCCCTCCGGCGCTCCACCATGGTGCTTGCGATCGCCGCCCTCATGGCCGCGGCCTGGCTCGCCGTCCTCCTCTACCCGGGGCCCGCACCCCTCCCGCTGCTGACCCTGCTCGTGGTGGCGCTCGCCGTCGGGGGACCGGGGTCCATGATCGCGTTCGACTTCGCCCGCACGTTCAATCCCGCGGCGCGCATGGGGACCGCCACCGGGATCGTGAACATCGGGGGCTTCCTCGCGTCCCTGCTGACGATGTTCGCCATCGGGACCGTCCTCGATGTCCTGCTCGCGAACGGGTTCTCCGACGGCGACCTGTACGCGCTGCCGTCCTTCCGCCTCGCGATGTCCGTCCAGCTCCTCGTCCTCGCGGGCGGCGCCGGCGCCGTCGTCGTCGCGCGCCGGAGGGTCCGGCGGAGGATGGCCGAGCAGGGGGTCGTCGTCCCGCCGCTGCGTGACGCCCTGGCCCGCGAGCGCCGGCGGCGTCGCGAGCAGAGGGCCCGGGCTCGGTAGGGCGGCTGCCGTCCGGTCCTGGGCGCGGTTGTCCACATAGGCCGGGAGGTTCCCGCGGTCCGTGCGCGACGCGAGGAGGCTGGCGCCATGTCATCCTCCACGAGCCCCGCGCCGGGCACCCCAGCGTCACCGTCCCTCGTCGTCACCTCGCCGGCCGACATCCTCTCCTATATCCTGCACGCCCTCGGATTCGTGCCGCACGAGAGCCTGGTGGTCCTGACGACCACGGGCAGAAGGCTCGGAGCCACGCTGCGGGTGGATCTCCCCGACGCCGGGGTGGACCCCCGCGGGTTCGCCGACGGCGTCCTCTCGTTCCTGCAGGGCGACGTCGAGGCCGACGGCACGCTCGTGGTCGTGTACACGGAGGAGTGCTGGGAGAGGCGGACTCCCGCGCCGCGCAGCGAACTCGTGCTGACCGTCGAGGCGGTCCTCGACGCCGCGGGTCTTCCCGTCCGCGGCGGCTGGCTCGTCTCTCCGTCCGGGTGGCGCGACCTCTTCTGCACGGAGGAGGAGTGCTGCCCGTGGCCGGGACAACCCCTCGACACCGTGGTGCACAGCGCGCTCAATGCCGAGTTGATCTTCGGCGGGAGTGCGTTCGACGCCTCCGCACCCGACGCCGTGCACCGCTCCGCCCCCGCCGTCGCTGCGCGGGACCTCCCTGGGCCGGCTGCCCCGGACCCGGCGGCACGGGCCGTGGAGGATGCGCAGGCGCACTATGCCGCGTGCGGCGCGGGCCGGTGGACGGCGCCCGCGCAGTTCCACGCGACGTCCGGGCTGTGGGACGCCGTCCTGGCCACTGCCCGGGGATGGGACGTGCAGACGGAGCCCGACGTCGCGGGGTTCCTCCTGGCGAGCATCGAGTCGCGGGCGGTCCGGGACTTCCTCCTCGCCAGTGCGTGCCTCGGGTCCGCCGCAGCCCTCGACGGCGCCGCGGCCTGCGGGCTGGTCGCGCCGGATCCGCCGGACGCGCCCCCGACGGCTGGGAGGGCCTCCGGCGCCGAGCGGATCCTGCCGGAGGTGCGGAGTGTCGCTCCGCTCCGGGACGCCGTCGCCGCGCTCCGGGCGGGCGGTGCCCGTCCGGGGCGCGACGACGGTCGCGCAGGGAGACCGACAGGGGATCGCGCCGATGATGACGGCCGCGCGGTGCTGTACGCGGAGGTACTCGCCGGCAGCTACTCCGGCATGATCGCGTGGGACCGCGTCGACGCGATGAGCCGGCTCCTCGCGCGGCTCGCGGCGGTGTCGGACGGCGAGTCCCGTGCCGCGGCCCTGACCATGAGCGCCTGGTTCGAATACGCGCGGGGTCGGGGATCACGCGCCGCCGTCTTCCTCGACGCGGCGGAGCAGGCCGTGCCCGGCTACCGACTCGCCCGTCTGCTGCACGAACTCCTGCGCCGCGGCGGTCTCCCGGCCTGGGCCCGGAGCCGTGCGACGGCGTGGACGGCCTCGGGGTCCGCCGGTGCTGCATGACGCGCGCGGCCCCGCGGACCGGAGGCTCCCGGGGCGCCGGCGGGGGACGCCGCCGCCCCCGGGTGATTTCCGGCGCGGCGACGAACCGTGAGACAATGAAAGTTGAGACCCGGTTGGGTCCGTGCACCAGAACTTCACCGAGCATTTCCAGGCAGGTTCCCGCCGAAAGGCGGTTCCGAGGGAATAGCGAGGGCTGCGGGATCGTTCCTCTGGGACTGACCCGGGCAGCATTCATCTGGTAACGAGCGCGGACTTGACAGGGTCATAGTGGTGTTGTCCCTCTGACGATGCCGCACACCGCCGTACGAAAGGTTCTCTGTGTCGGTCAAGAAGACAGCAGCACCGGCGTCGCCAGACGCTGGTACCACCACTACCAAGCGACGGGTAGCGGCGAAGAAGCCCGCGACCAAAGCCGCTTCGACCGCCGCCGCCAAGGCATCGGCAGCGGACGCCCAGGGTTCCGTGGAGGCCGTCGACACTACGGATCCCGCCGTCGAGATCGACGCCGAGGAGGCGAAGCCCGAGACCCCCGAGGTCGGGACGAGCACCGGGTTCGTCTACTCCGACGCGGACGACGACGACGCGCCCGCGCAGCAGGTCGTGTCCGCCGGCGCCACGGCGGACCCCGTCAAGGACTACCTGAAGCAGATCGGCAAGGTCGCGCTGCTCAATGCGGAGCAGGAAGTGGACCTGGCCCTCCGCATCGAGGCCGGGCTCTTCGCCGAGGAGAAGATCGCCGCGGACCCGGACATGGATCCGAAGCTCAAGCGCGAACTCGAATTCGTGATCCACGACGGCAAGCGGGCCAAGAACCACCTGCTCGAGGCTAACCTCCGCCTCGTCGTGTCGCTGGCCAAGCGGTACACCGGGCGCGGCATGCTCTTCCTCGACCTCATCCAGGAGGGCAACCTCGGCCTGATCCGTGCGGTCGAGAAGTTCGACTACACCAAGGGCTTCAAGTTCTCCACGTACGCGACATGGTGGATCCGCCAGGCGATCACGCGCGCCATGGCGGACCAGGCCCGCACCATCCGCATCCCCGTCCACATGGTCGAGGTCATCAACAAGCTGGCCCGCGTCCAGCGGCAGATGCTGCAGGACCTCGGCCGTGAACCGACCCCCGAGGAACTCGCGCTCGAGCTCGACATGACGCCGGAGAAGGTCGTCGAGGTCCAGAAGTACGGCCGTGAACCCATCTCGCTGCACACGCCGCTCGGCGAGGACGGCGATTCGGAGTTCGGGGACCTGATCGAGGACTCCGAGGCCGTCGTGCCGGCGGACGCCGTGAGCTTCACCCTCCTGCAGGAACAGCTCCACTCGGTGCTGGACACCCTCTCGGAGCGGGAGGCCGGCGTCGTCGCCATGCGCTTCGGCCTGACCGACGGCCAGCCGAAGACGCTGGACGAGATCGGCAAGGTCTACGGCGTCACGCGGGAGCGCATCCGCCAGATCGAGTCGAAGACGATGTCGAAGCTGCGCCACCCCTCGCGGTCCCAGGTGCTGAGGGACTACCTCGACTGATCGTCGAGCCTCCTTACGATGAAGGGCCTCTCCTGCGGGAGGGGCCCTTCATCGTCGTGGGGCGGGAATCGGCGGCGGTCCCGGGCGAAATTCCCGGAACGAGGAAAGGCCCGCTCCGTCGGAGCGGGCCTTTCCTCGTGCGGGCGCCTGTACACGGGGCGCCTGGCGGGTCGGGGGTGGTGTTCCCTGCGGCGGTCAGTCGCCGACGAGGGCCGGCTTCTCGTGGAGCCGCTGGGTCTCGTCCTGCCACTCGGAAGTGAGCGGCTTGAGGTTCGCTTCGACGGCACGGGCGTGGTGGCCGCAGAACAGAAGCTCTCCACCGGAGGACTGAAGGACTGCCCGAACATAGGCCTGGGCGCCGCAACGGTCGCAGCGGTCCAGGGCAGTGAGCTCGCGAGTGGCTACTGCAGTGGTCATGAATGCCTCCTCATGTGGATCGTGTATTCATATAACCACTATTCGTCGCCGCTCCTTCGCAGGCTGGGCCCCCTTTCGCTGGCGGCGTATCAGGGGTATGGATCACATTCCGGCGTCGCGGTGCGGGGCGCCCGGCGCGGCTCCTGCCGGGTCCTGTCGGCGGGAGGTAATAAACTGGAGCGAACCATCCCGGCAACCACCCTCCTGACGCCTGTCCTGGATCGTGCCCGTTCCGCCAAGGAGACGAACTCACCGTGACCCCCACCTCGGACTACACCGCCCGGCACCTCTCGGTCCTCGAGGGCCTCGAGGCGGTGCGCAAGCGTCCCGGGATGTACATCGGGTCCACCGACTCCCGCGGCATCATGCACTGCCTGTGGGAGATCATCGACAACTCGGTCGACGAGGCGTTGGCCGGCCACGGCCAGAGCATCACGGTCATCCTCCACGGCGACGGTTCGGTGGAGATCCACGACGACGGCCGCGGCATCCCCGTGGACACCGAACCGAAGACCGGCCTGACCGGCGTCGAAGTGGTGTTCACCAAGCTGCACGCCGGCGGCAAGTTCGGCGGAGGCTCCTACACGGCCTCCGGTGGCCTGCACGGCGTCGGCGCCAGCGTGGTCAACGCGCTGTCCTCCCGCCTGGACGTCTTCGTCGACCGTGGCAGCAAGACCTACGCCATGTCCTTCCGTCGCGGGGAGCCCGGCATCTTCAAGGACGGCAGGACGCCGTCGCCCACCGCCCCCTTCGAGCCCTTCCTCGACGGGTCGCGCCTCGAGGTCGTCGGGACGGCCAAGCGGGGCGTGACGGGAACGCGCATCAGGTACTGGGCCGACCGGCAGATCTTCACGCCCGACGCCACCTTCTCCTACGAGGAACTGCAGACCCGCGCCCGGCAGACGTCCTTCCTCGTGCCGGGCCTGCGCATCACCCTCCGGGACGAGCGGAGGCTGCCGGGCACGCCGGCGGAGTCCGGGCCCGTGGAGGAGGTGTTCCAGCACGACGGCGGCATCTCCGAGTACGCGGAGTTCCTGGCCCTCGACGCAGCGGTCACCGATGTGTGGCGCTTCCACGGGTCGGGCCGCTTCAAGGAGTCCGTGCCCGTCCTCGACGAGCGCGGGCACAGCCAGATGGCGGAGGTGGAGCGCGACTGCGAGGTGGACATCGCGCTGCGGTGGGGCATCGGCTACGAGACGACCGTCCGCAGCTACGTCAACATCATCGCGACGCCCAAGGGCGGTACGCACCAGAGCGGCTTCGAGCAGGCGCTGCTGAAGACCTTCCGCAAGGTCATCGAGGCCAACGCCCGCAAGCTGAAGGCGGGCAGCGACAAGATCGAGAAGGACGACGTCTTCGCCGGGCTGACGGCCGTCCTCACGGTCCGCCTCGCCGAGCCCCAGTTCGAGGGCCAGACCAAGGAGATCCTCGGGACCTCCGCCGTCCGGGCGATCGTCGCCAGGGTCGTCGAGAAGGAACTGCAGGCGAGGCTCTCGTCCTCGGCGCGGACCGACAAGGCGCAGTCGGCGCTGCTGCTGGAGAAGGTCGTCGCGGAGATGAAGTCCCGCATCTCGGCGCGGGTCCACAAGGAGACGCAGCGGCGCAAGAACGCCCTCGAGACCTCCTCCATGCCGGCGAAGCTCGCCGACTGCCGCATCGACGACGCGGAACGGTCCGAACTGTTCATCGTCGAGGGCGACAGCGCGCTGGGCACCGCGAAGAACGCCCGCTCCTCCGACTACCAGGCGCTGCTGCCGATCCGGGGCAAGATCCTCAACGTCCAGAAGGCGTCGGTGGGGGACATGCTCTCCAACGCCGAGTGCGCGGCCCTCATCCAGGTCATCGGTGCGGGCTCCGGGCGGAGCTTCCAGCTGGACGCGCGACGGTACGGCAAGGTCATCCTGATGACCGACGCCGACGTCGACGGCGCCCACATCCGCACGCTGCTCCTCACCCTCTTCTTCCGGTACATGCGGCCGCTCGTGGAGGCCGGCCGTGTGTACGCCGCGGTCCCGCCGCTGCACCGCGTCGAGGTGATCAACGGGGGCTCGAAGGCCAACGAGATGATCTACACCTACTCCGAGGCGGAACTGACGCGGCTCCTCGCCGCCATGGAGAAGCAGGGGAAGCGCTACAAGTCGCCCATCCAGCGCTACAAGGGGCTCGGGGAGATGGACGCGGACCAGCTCGCGGAGACGACCATGGATCCGCGCCACCGGACGCTGCGCCGCGTGCGCATCCAGGAGGCCGAATCCGCCGAGCGCGTCTTCAACCTGCTGATGGGCAGCGACGTCGCCCCGCGCAAGGACTTCATCGTCGCCGGCGCGGCATCCCTCGACCGGGACCGCATCGACGCCTGACGGGCGCTCAGCCGAGCAGCTCGGGGGCCACCAGGAGCAGCGGAGGCACCACCAGCAGCAGCCCGGCCGACGACAGGGCCAGGCCCTGCTGAAGCCGGCCCAGCGGCGGCAGGGGAGCGAGCAGCCGGCGCAGGCGCGGGACGGTCGACGCCACGTCGGCGGTCCCGCCGGTCACCGCCGCCCGCGCGGTCGTCGTCAGGGGGATTCCGCTCTCGTCGGCCAGCGCGTCGTCGAGGGCGTCCGGCGAGGACGGTGCGGCGCCCGCACCGACGATGGCGATCGCGCGGACGAGCGTCGGCTCGTCCACATGGCGCAGGGCCTCGTCATCGGCGAGCATCTCGATCAGCTCGCTCACGGCCTGCTGGGCGAGGCGGGAGGTGGGCAGCCAGGGCAGGGCGGACCGCCAGGCGGCGAAGGCCCAGAGCAGCAGATGGTGCCGCTGGTGCAGGTGCGCATGCTCGTGCGTGAGGACGGCGTCGAGCTCCTCCTGACTGAGCAGGTCCATCAGCCCGTCCGACATGACGGTGACGGAACGGGCACCGCCGGGCAGGCAGTAGGCGACCGGCGCGGGATGCTTGATGACGAGCGTCGCGGGCTGGCCGTCCGCGGGGGAGCTGAGGAGGGCGAGCATCTGCCGGTGCCGCCGCCGCTGCCGGTGGATCCTCACGAAGGTCAGGGCCAGGGTGAAGACGAGATGCCCGAAGAGCAGGATCGCGGCGCTGATCGCGAAGACGTGGACGACGCCGAGGGACTCGGCCGAGCCGCCGTCGAGCAGGATGTCCCGGAAGGCCGCCGAGGCCTGGACGAGGTTGTCGCCCAGGGGCTCGAGGCCCCAGACCAGCATGGCGCCGATCATCGACAGGCCCCCGGCCAGGGCGATCGACTGCCACAGCACCATGGCCGTGAAGGGCGCCCTCGCCGGCCAGTCGGCGCGTGAGAGGGCGATGGGTGCGGGCCACGCGAGGATGATCGCGAGAGCCGCGAGCAGGTAGGAGGCCCAGAACACGGGGCCGGTCAGCTGCCGCCGAGCAGCTTGCGCAACGTCTGGGCCTCGGCGTCCGACACGCTGCCGATGAAGCGGGCCAGGACGGCGTCGCGGTCCGGCGCGGTCACGAGCACCTCGTGCATGAGTTCGGCCGTGTGGTCCTCGCGGCTGGTGACGGACATGTACCGGTGGGGCCGGCTGTCGCGCTCCCGCGTGACCAGCCCTTTCTTCTCCAGCCGCGACAGGACGGTGAGCACCGTCGTGACGGCCAGTTCGCGCCCCTCGGCTCCGGACGGCGCCTCGGCGATCGCGTCCCGCAACTCGTTGGCGGTCATCGCCTCCGGTGTCGTCCACAGCAGGTCCATCACTGTGCGTTCCAGGTCTCCGAGCGTTGCCATGTTCTTTCCTTCGATCAATCGCGATCCGCGCCCGCCGACGGACGGCGGCGCACTCCCGGGAGAGGAGCACGGAAGCGTGGTAGGTCCAACGTACAACCTCCCAGCGCACAATTCTACTCCACGTAGAAGTTGTTCTACGATATGTAGAAGAACTTTTTCTACGTCCCGTAGAAGATCCGTCGTCATGGACGCACCGCACTGCTGAGAGGGCCCGATGGAAGCCTTGGAGATTGCCCGGTGGCAATTCGGAATCACGACCGTCTACCACTTCATCATGGTTCCCCTGACCATCGGACTCGGACTGCTCGTCGCCGTCATGCAGACGCTCTGGTACCGCACCGGTCGGCAGCACTACCTCCGGATGACGAAGTTCTGGGGCAAGCTCTTCCTCATCAACTTCATCGTCGGCGTAGCCACCGGCCTGGTGCAGGAATTCCAGTTCGGTATGGCGTGGAGCGAGTACAGCCGCTTCGTCGGTGACGTGTTCGGCGTGCCGCTCGCGATGGAGGCGCTCCTGGCCTTCTTCGTCGAATCCACCTTCCTCGGCCTCTGGATCTTCGGGTGGGGACGGCTTCCGCGCCTGGTCCACCTCCTGTCACTCTGGATCGCCGTGCTCGCCTCCGTCTTCTCCGCCTACTTCATCATCGTCGCGAACTCGTGGATGCAGCATCCCGTGGGGGTGGAGATGATCGACGGCAGGCCGGTCATGGTCGATGCCTGGGCGGTCTTCACCAACAACACGGCGCTCGTCGCGTTCCCCCACACCCTCTTCGGCTGCCTCGCCGTCGCCGGCGCGTTCCTCCTCGGCATCAGCTGGTACCACCTGTGGAAGAGGCGCCACGACGGACTCGACACCGTCGGCGCTGACGGCAAGGTCGTCGTCGGCCCGGGCGGCGGCGCACGGGACGCAGCGGATCACACCGTGTGGCTCCGCTCCGCCCGCGCCGGCGCCATCGTCGCGATGATCGCGTTCGCGGGCACGGGCATCACCGGCGACCTCCAGGCCAAGCTCATGTTCGACCAGCAGCCCATGAAGATGGCGGCCGCGGAAGCGGCGTGCCACGACGGCACCGGCTTCTCCATCCTCTCCGTCGGCAACCTCGGGTCGCAGAGCTGTGACGACATCACCGCGGTCATCGAGGTCCCCGGCGTGCTCTCCTTCCTCGCCAACGGCGACCTCACAACCGAGGTCAAGGGCGTCAACACCCTCCTGCCGGAGTACCAGGAGAAGTACGGCACCCACCTGCCGGACGACCCCATGTACGGGGACCTCGCGGGCACGGAGATCGACTACCTGCCGGTCATGGAGGTCACCTACTGGGGCTTCCGCATCATGATCGGGTTCGGGGCGATCGCCGCCGCGGCGTCGGCCGCGGCCCTGTGGGTCCTGCGGAGAGGTACCGTGCCGGAGTCGCGCTGGCTCATGCGGCTGGCGGTCTTCGGGATCCTCGCGCCGTTCGGGGCCAACATCGCGGGCTGGGTCTTCACCGAGATGGGCCGGCAGCCGTTCGTGGTCGCACCGAATCCGGACCCGACCGGCGTCGACGGCGTCTTCATGTTCACCGCCGCGGCGCTCTCACCGGGCGTGTCGGTCGCCGAACTGATCACGTCGCTCGTCCTGCTGACCCTCGTGTACGCCGCCCTCCTCGTCGTCGAGGTGAAGCTGCTCTTCACCTATGTCCGCGGCGGCACCGCTTCCGCGATGCCCGAACTCGCGCACCCCGACGACGCCGAGGGATCCGATGCCGGCAAGAAGGACGACGGCGATGTCCTGGCGTTCGCGTACTGACGGGCCCGCCGGGCCCCCGAGCGGGGGCCGCCGGCGCCGCACCCGGCACGCCCATCCCGATTCCCCGTCGACGACACCCCGGAAGGTAACCCGATGACCGAGGCCCTGCCCACCCTCTGGTTCGTACTGATCGCCGTGCTGTGGTCCGGTTATCTCTTCCTCGAGGGTTTCGACCTCGGTGTGGGGATGCTGATGAAGCTCATGGCCCGCACCAACACCCAGCGGCGGGTACTGCTCAACACCGTGGGGCCGGTGTGGGACGGGAACGAGGTGTGGCTCGTGACGGCGGTGGGCGCCACGTTCGCGGCCTTCCCCTTCTGGTACGCCTCCCTGCTCTCGGCGCTCTACCTGCCGTTCCTGCTCGTCCTGCTCGGCCTGATCTTCCGCGCCGTGGGCTTCGAGTGGCGGGGCAAGCGGCACAGCGACGCCTGGCGGGAGGGCTGGGACTGGGCGATCGCGCTCGGGTCCTTCGTCGCGGCAGCCGGCATCGGAGGGGCGCTCGCCCTGACGACGACGGGCCTGCCGCTGGACGAGAACGGCGACCGCGTGGGCGGCGTCTTCGCCTGGGCCACCTGGCCCGCGCTGCTCGGCGCGGCCGCCGTCGTGCTGTTCTGCCTCGTCCACGCCGCCGCGTTTCTCGCCCTCAAGACCGACGGCGTCGTCCGTGTGCAGGCGGACCGCCTGTTCCGCCGCCTGCTGCCCGTGGCGATGCTCCCGTTCCTCGGCTGGGCGCTCCTGGTCCAGCTGGACACGGGGTCGGTGCTCACCTGGCTCGCCGTGACCGTCGCCGCGGCCGGGCTGACCGCCTCCTACCGTTTCTCGGCGATCGGCCGTGACGGCCGTGCCTTCGCGGCACTGGGTGTGGCGATGCTGGCACTGGTCGGATCGATCTTCGGCGCCGTGTTCCCCGTGGTCCTCCCGTCGACCATCGACCCGGCGTTCGACCTGACCGTCCAGAACGCGTCGTCCTCGCCCTACACGCTCGGCCTGATGAGCGTCGTGGCCTGCTTCGGGGTGCCGCTCGTCCTCGCGTACCAGGCCTGGACCTACTGGGTCTTCCGGCGGCGGGTCTCGGAGTCGAGCATCCCGGCGGCACACGCCGTCACCGCCCTGTGAGCGGCGTGCTCGGCACCGCCGTCCCGCGGCCGGACGCCGGCCCCGCTCCGGCGGCACGGCAGGAGGGCGACGCCGCGCCGCCGGCCCGGAGTGCCTCCCCGCCGGCCACCCTGAGGGCCGGCGGTCCCGCGGGCGCCGCGGGGTCGCCCGCGGCGCTGTACCTCCTGGGCGTCCTCGCGGCCGTCCGCGCCGCAGGGCTGGTGCTCGTGGCGCAGGCCCTCGCCCTCGGCATCGGATCCCTCGCTGCCGGGGCGCTCGACGTCCGCGGCGTGCTGCTGCAAGGGATCCTCGGTGCGGCGCTGCGCACCGTCGCGGCGTGGGGGCAGGACGCGACCGCCGCGCGCCTCGCGCTCGGCACCCGGGAGCGGATGCGCGAGGCCGCGCTCCTGCGCCTGCTCGACGACGGCGGCACCACGCGCGCCGCGGCCGGCAGCGGCACGGGCTCCCTCGCGGTGCTGCTCACCCGCGGGCTCGACGGGATCGACAAGTACTACACGCAGTACCTGCCCGCGCTCATCACGTGCGCCGTGGTCCCGCTGCTCATCGGCGCGCGGATCCTCGCCGCCGACTGGGTGAGTGCGCTCATCATCCTCCTCACGGTCCCGCTTGTGCCCGTGTTCATGGTGCTGATCGGCCTCCACACGCAGGAGCACACGCAGCAGGCCACCACCGCGCTGGGCCGCCTCTCCGACCACCTGCTCGAACTCGCGCGAGGCCTGCCCGTCCTCGTGGGACTCGGCCGCGCCGCCGAGCAGACCCGCGCCCTCCGGGACATCGCGGGCACCTACACCTCGCGCACCATGACGACCCTCCGCACGGTCTTCCTGTCCTCCCTCGCCCTCGAGCTCATCAGCACCATCTCCGTCGCGGTCGTCGCGGTCTTCGCCGGCGTCCGCCTGATCCACGGCGACCTGGGCCTCGAGACAGCGCTGATCGCCCTCATCCTCGCGCCCGAGTGCTACGGTCCGCTGCGCGACGTCGGCGCGGCCCACCACGCCAGCGAGGACGGGGAGGAGGCCGGGGCGCGGGTCCGAGCGGTCATCGAGGCCCCCGGGGCACCGGCGGACGGCTCGCCGGTGCGCGTCGGACCGGCGGCTCCGGGCGCGGGCGGGCCGGGCGGCGTCCGCGTCGAGGACCTCACCGCCCGGTACGACGGCGTCCTCGAGCCGGTCTTCGCCGGCGTCGGGCTCGTCCTGGAGCCGGGGAGCATCACCGCGCTCCGGGGCCCGAGCGGTTCCGGGAAGTCCACCCTGATGCGTGCCCTGGCCGGGGGAGCGGCCGTGCCTCCCGGTCTCCGCCTCACGGGTCGTGTGGCAGGGCTCGGGGCCGACGCGGTCGCATGGGTCCCGCAGCACCCCGAACTCCTGATGGGAACGGTCCGCGCCGAACTCGCCCTCTACGCCGGGCTTCCCGCCGGGTCGCCCGCGCTCGACGCACAGCTCGCCGCCGTCGGCGCCGACGGACTCGCCGACCGGCGCAGCACCGAGCTCAGCCCGGGCGAGCTGCGGCGCGTCGCCGTCGCCCGCGCCCTCCTGCGCGCGCAGGACCCCTCGGTCACGCTCCTCCTCCTCGACGAGCCGACCGCCCACGTGGACGACGACGCCTCCCGCGCCATCCGGGCCGCCGTGCGGGGGCGCCGCGACGGCCTGACCGTCCTCCTCATCGCGCACGACGACGAGACCGCGCGCCTCGCGTCGACCGAAATGCACCTGGGCGGGCCGGCTCCCGCCCACGCCGCGGCAGCCGACACCGTCCGACCGGCGGCCCTCCCGACGGCGGGACGGCCCCCTGCCGGGACGCGTCCCGCGCTTGCGGATGGCGACGCGGCTGACCGGCCCGGCGTGCCGGTCAGCGCCGATCCCCGGACGTCCGGCGCCGCCGGGACCTCCGCTGCCTCCGCCGATGGGATCGGGCGCCGGCTCCACGATCCCGTGCCCGCGTGGCTCCGCTCCGCCCGCGACGTGCTCGCGCTGGTCCGGCCGTGGGACCGTCGCTTCCTCGCCGCCGCCGGGCTCGGGCTCGGCGCGTCGGTGTTCGCCGTCGCCCTGACCGCGCTCAGCGGCTGGCTGATCGTCCGGGCCGCCGAACAGCCGCCCATCCTCTACCTGCTCACAGCGATCGTCGGCGTCCGCTTCTTCGGCATCGGGCGCTCCGTCCTGCGCTACGCGGAGCGCCTCTGGCTGCACCGTGCCGTGTTCCACCGCGCGGACGACACGCGGCTGCGCCTCTGGACCGGACTGCTCGGCGCCGGACGGTCGTGGCGGACCATCGCCCGGGGGTCCGGGGGGATCGAACGGCTGGTCGGGGACATCGACGAGCTCCGCGACCTGTCCGCGCGCGCCCTGCTGCCCGTGGTGACCTCGGTGCTGACCGGCATCGCCGCGCTGGTCACCACGGCGGTGCTGCACCCCGCCGCCCTCGGGTGGCAGGCCCTGTCCGTCGTCGCGGCCCTCGTCATCGCACCCGCCGTCGCCGTCCTCCGCGAGCAGGCTGCGGGCGCCGCCGCGGTCCGGCTGCGGGCACAAGGCCTGGAACGCGTCACCGGCCTCCTGCGGGCCGCCCCGGATCTCCGGGTGAACGGTGTGCACCGGCCTGCGCTCGCCGGGACGCGCGACCTCGGGGGTGCGGTCGCGGCAGCCGCGCGGCGCTCGGCGTCGGCGGCCGGCGCGTCGACGGCGGTGATCGTCGCCGCGTGCTGCGCGGCCTCGCTCGGCATCCTGGTCGGCGCGGACGGCCTGCGCGCCGACGTCACGGCCGTCCTCGTCCTTCTGCAGCTCGCGCTGATCGAACCGTTCGTCGCCGGCACCTCCGCCGTGCAGCACTGGGGGCCCCTGGCGGCCGTCACGCGCCGCATCGTCCCGCACCTCAGCCCGGCCGGCTGGGAGGAGGACCCGGAGCGCCCGGGGCCCGGGCTACCCGGTGGCCCGCCCGCGCCCGCCGCCACCCGATCCGTCGCCCGGTCCGCCTCGCTGCGGGGCGCGGGCATCGGCTACGAGCCGGGCCGTCCCGTGGTGACCGGCGTGGACCTCGAGCTGGCACCGAAGCGCTGGACCGGGCTCACGGGCCCCTCCGGCAGCGGGAAGTCCACCGTGATCGGCGCCCTCCTCGGCTTCCTCCCGCTCGAGCACGGGATGCTCCTCGTGAACGGCCATCCCGGGGGCGGCGGGCAGACGCCGCGCATCGCCTGGTGTCCCCAGGAGAGCCATCTCTTCAATTCCAGCCTGCGCTCGAACCTGCAGCTCGCCCGGCCGCCCGGCGACCCGGCCACGGACGCCGAACTGCGGGCCGTCCTCGGCGCCGTGGGACTCTCCGGGCTGGTCCAGGGGCTCGACGGCGGGCTGGACGCCCCTGCCGGGGCGGGAGGCTCGCGCCTCTCCGGCGGGCAGCGGCAGCGGCTCGCCGTGGCGCGCGCCCTGCTCACGCGGTCCGGCGTCGTCCTCCTCGACGAGCCCACCGCCCATCTCGACGCCGACGGTGCCCGGTCCCTGCTCGTGGACCTGCGCCGCGGTCTTCCGGACACTGCGGTGCTGCTCGTGACGCATGACCCCGCGGAGGCGGCGCTGTGCGACGACGTCGTGGCACTGGACCCGCGCGTTCCCGACCCGCTACCCGATCGGACACCCGACCGAGCCGTGCCGGGTACCTGACGGGCAGGTGGGGCCCGCCCGCCGGACCCCGGACCGGCGGGCGCGCCACGGTCGGCTCCGTCCCGCCGCGGTGGGGGTCGGCGCGCCCGGCAGCGAATAGGCTGGGACCATGACCAACCCCTCCGGCCCCGATGCCGCCACGGCCGGCCAGGCGCCGACCGCCCCCCCGCTGCCCGACGGGCTGCTGTGGCGGCCGCTGACGTACGCCGACATCCCCCGCTGGCATGCGCTCATCCAGCGGATCGCCGCGGAGGACCAGCCGGACTGGGTGGAACAGCGCGCAGACCTCGAGCAGGCCCTGCGGGCCTCGAAGAACGATCCCCGCAGGGACACCATCGCGGGGTTCGACGCCGACGGTGAACCGCGTGCCTTCGGGCGCCTGTCCCGGAATCCCGGCTCGTCGCTGATCCACGGCGCCGGCGGCGTCGACGCCGCGTGGCGCGGTCGCGGGATCGGCCGGGCCGTCCTCGGCTGGCAGGCCTGGCGCGCGGAGATGCGCCTGCGGGAGACCGGTGCCACCGAGGGGGTCTTCCGGAACTACGTCGAGGAACGCAACCCCTCGCACCTGGCGCTGCTCACTGCGAGCGGCAGCAGGATCGTCCGCTACTTCACCGAGATGACGAGGCCGCTGGACCAGCCGATCCCCGACCTGGCCTTCCCCGACGGGCTGGAACTGGTCACCTTCGCGGAGGGCGCGGACCGGGGCATCTCCGAACTGGTCCGCCTGGCCCACAACAACGCCTTCCAGGACCACTGGGGGAGCGAGCCCCGGGACCAGGAGTCGTGGCAGTTCACCGTCGGCCACCCGGAGTTCCGGGCGGACTGGAGCCTCGCCCTCCTCGATCCGTCCTCGGGCGAGGTCGCCGCCTACCAGCTCGCCAGCTACGACCCCGATTCGGAGCGGCTACTGGGCCGGACGGAGGGCTACACCGACCTGCTCGGCGTCCGGCGGACCTGGCGAGGCCGCGGCCTCGCCCCGGCCCTTCTCGCCGAAGCGATGCGGCGCTACCGGGCCGCGGGGATGCAGAACGCCGGGCTCGGCGTCGATACCGAGAACCCCTCCGGGGCGCTCGGGCTGTACGAGCGCATGGGGTACGTCCCGACCCAGCGGTCGATCGTGTTCGACCTGCCGCTGCGGGTGGGCTCCGCCTGACCCCTTCCGTTCCCCGGGCGGACTGTGGTTCACTCGTAGGTACGGAGGGGAGTACCCCCACATCTTGTTCGTCGTCATTACGAGGGTCCCTGCACCCTCCGGCGGACAGGGCCACCCCGGTGGCCGGGAGAGACCTCCAGTTGGTAATCACTGACTGGAAGGCAGCACTTACGTGAACGTCCCCCTCTGGGTCTGGCTGGCCGTCATCGGCTTCATCCTCCTCATGCTCGTCGTCGACCTCGTCGCGCACCGGCACGCCCACGTCATCAGCGTCCGCGAGGCGGCCGTGTGGTCCGGCATCTGGGTCTTCTTCGGCGTGGTCTTCGGTGTCATCGTGTGGCGCGTCTGGGGAGCCGAGTTCGGGCAGCAGTACTTCGCCGGCTACCTCATCGAGAAGTCCCTCGCCGTCGACAACGTCTTCGTCTGGGCCATCATCTTCACCTTCTTCGCCGTCCCCCGCGAGTACCAGCACCGCGTCCTGTTCTTCGGGGTCCTCGGTGCCCTGGTCTTCCGCGGGATCTTCATCGCCGGCGGAGCGGTGCTGATCCAGAACTTCTCCTGGATCCTCTACGTCTTCGCGGCGTTCCTGCTCTTCACCGGTGTCCGGATGCTCTTCCAGCGCAACGAGCACATCGATCCCGAGAAGTCCCGTGCGCTGAAGCTCTTCCGCCGGTACGTGCCCATGACCGACGCCTTCCACGGCCAGCGGTTCCTCGTCCGGAAGAACGGGATCCTGCTCGCCACGCCCCTGCTCGCCGTCCTCGTGCTGGTGGAAGTCACCGACATCGTCTTCGCCGTCGACTCCATCCCCGCGATCTTCGCCGTGACCGACGAGGTGTTCCTCGTCTTCACCGCCAACGCGTTCGCCATCCTAGGCCTGCGCGCCATGTACTTCCTCCTGGCCGACCTCATCCACCGCTTCGTGTACCTGAAGATCGGGCTCGCCCTCGTGCTGGTCTGGGTGGGCATCAAGATGGCCCTCAAGATCGACCTCTACTACATCCCCACGCCGATCTCCCTCGCCGTCATCACCACCATCCTCAGCGTCGCCGTGGTCGCCAGCCTGATCAAGACCCGCGGCCAGGGACGGCACGAACCGCCCGCACCCGCCGTCGCGCCCTTCCGCACCGCCGGGGCCGAGGAGATCGCCGCCCTGCAGCCCGTCTGGGGTGGGCGCCGTGCCGCGGCGCGCGGCCGGGCCGCCGACGCCGGGAGCAGCGGGCTCGGTGGGTCCGCGGACGACGACGCGCAGCGGGCACCGCTCCAGGACCGCGTCGGGGGCGAGCCCGCCGATGACGGGACGAGCCGGGTGGACCGCCGGCCATGACGGCGGAGCGGGGGTCCGTCGACCGGGGCCGGGTCAGCCCGCCGCGGAGCCGCGTCCGGGCCGGCAGCAACCGGGAGCTCATGGCCTGGCTGTTCATGCGGTGGTCCGGTGCGCTGCTGGTGGTGCTGATCTTCGTCCACCTGTTCGTGAACCTCATGCTCGGGGACGGCATCAACCAGATCGACTTCGCCTTCGTCGCCGGGAAGTGGGCGAATCCGTTCTGGCAGTGGTTCGACCTCGTCATGCTCTGGCTCGCCATGCTGCACGGGACGAACGGGCTGCGGGTCATCATCGACGACTACGCCGACGCCGCCCGGACACGCCTGTGGCTCAAGGTCGTGCTGGTCGCGTGCTCGACGGCGATCATCGCGCTCGGGACGCTGGTCATCTTCACCTTCGACCCCTGTCCGACAGGCGCCGCGGCGTCGTCGCTGCCCTCGTTCTGCGCGACGGTCGGTCCCTGACCCGTCACCCGCGGGCCGAGCCGCTCGCGGACCCGGCCGTCGTCGTCGTCCCGCCTCTCCCGGCGGCCGGCCACACCGCGAAGCCGACGACGGTCCCCGCGAGCGCGAGGCCCGAGAGGGCGAGCGCGGATGCCGCCTGCCCCGCGGCCGCCCCCACCCATCCGGCCACGGGGTAGGTGAGCATGAAGCAGGCGTGCGAGAGGGAGAACTGGGCGGTGAAGAGGTGGCTCCGGGTGGTGTCGGTGGCGGTGCGCCGCAGCAGCCGTGCGGACGGCGTGCTGATCATCGAGGTGCCGATGCCGAGGACCACCCACAGGCCGAGCAGGAGCGCCCACGGCCCCCCGGTGGGGGAAGCACCGCCCTGCCCGGCCAGGGCGAGGAGGGCAGCGACCGGCAGGCCCGCGGTGAGTACCACCGCACCGGCCAGCATGAACGTCCGGTCGGGTGTGCGCTCCAGGACCCGGGGGGCGAGGAACGCGACGAGCATCGAGCCCCCACCGTAGAACGCCAGGGCCAGGGCCACGTCGGTGTTCGATCCGCCGAAGAGGGCGCGCGCGTAGACGACCGTGTTGACCAGCACGAGGGCCGTGGCGGCCGCGACGACGAGGTTCAGGGCCAGGAGCCCGCGCAGGGTCGGCTCGCGCAGGAAGATCCGGCCGCCGAGGGTGGTGCGGTGCAGCAGGGAGCCCTGCTGCACCGGTGCCGGGATCACCGGGAACCTGGTCCCGAGGACGATGGCGGCGGACACCAGGAAACCGACCATGGTTCCCACGAACAGGTCGGAGAAACTCACCACGGTCAGGAGGACGGCAGCGAGCAGCGGGCTGAGCAGGGACTCGAGGTCGTAGGCGAGGCGGGAGAGCGAGAGCGCCTTCGTGTAGTCCCGCTCCCCGGGCAGCACCACCGGGATGAGGGCCTGGAACGCCGGGGTGAAGGTCGCGGACGCGGACTGCAGGATGAACACCAGCACGTAGATCTGCCACACCTGGTCGATGAACGGCAGGCTCAGGGCGATGCCGGCGCGCACCAGGTCCGCGCCCACGAGGACCGCTTTCCGCGGGAGGCGGTCCACGAGCGCCGCCATGACGGGTGCCACCACCACGTAGGCCACCATCTTGATCGTCAGCGCCGTGCCGAGGACGGCGCCTGCCCGGCTGCCCGCCAGATCGAAGGCGAGCAGGCCCAGCGCGATCGTCAGCAGCCCTGTCCCCAGCAGGGCGACGACCTGCGCGGTGAAGAGCTTCCGGTAGGCGGCGTTGCCAAGGACAGACAGCATGGGGAACCCGTCTCGAGCAGGAATACGTCCCGCCACTGTAGACGCACCGGCGCGCAATCACCCCGCGGTGCGTCGCCGGTGGACCGCTCAGTTCTTCGGGGCGAGGTCGCGATCGCGCATGAGGCCCAGCGCCAGGGCGCCGCCGGCCGCGACGGCGGCGATCAGCCACCACAGGCCCTTCACGTCCACGCCGTCGCTCGTGACCGTCGGCGCCACGCCCATGGGTGAGAGCCGGACCGCCCAGTCCGGGAAGCCGAACAGCGGCCCGAACAGGCCGAGCACCATGCTGACCAGCACCAGCGCCCACCCGAGCGGGATGGTGGCCCGCGGTGCGACGACGAAGACCAGCGCGGTGGCGACGATGAACACGGACGCCGCGGCGACCTGCCCTGCACCGGTGACGGCCACGTCCCCCAGGAGCGCCCAGTCCCCGTCCCGTGCGGCGAGTCCCGCGGCTGCGCCCGCGAGGGCGGCCGCGATCACCACGAGGACACCGACGAACGCGACGAGGGCGAAGCTCGCCAGCCACCGGACGCGGTCCACCGGCGCGCTCAGCGTCAGTTCCGCCGTACCGTGCGTCTCCTCCTGGCGCGCCCGGCAGACGGTCTGGACCGCGCAGCACGCGGCGAGGATGCCCAGCATGGTGAAGAAGACGACGACCGTGCCCTGTTCCATGTCCGTGCCGCCGGCCATCGCCTGCATGATCCGGTCGAGGGCGGGGTTGTCCGTCCCGATGTCGCGGATCACCGATGCGAGGGTGGTCGCCAGGATCCCGGTGATGAGACCGCCGACGCCCCACCCGATGATGGAGGGCCGGGCCAGGCGCACGACGAGCCCGAGCGGGGTCGACAGCAGTGCCGACGCCTCGGCCCTGCCGTGCCGCTCGGGGACGAAGCTCCCGCCGAGGTCCCGCACCGACTGCAGCGCGACCGCGAGGCCGGCCAGCAGCAGCCCCAGGGCCGCGCACAGCACGATGGGGCCCATGTCGTCCTCGGCGAACGGACGCGTCTGCTCCGCCCAGCCGAACGGCGACAGCCAGGTGAGCCATGAGCTCTCGATGCGCTGCAGGTCGCTGCTCGGCGTCCCGAGGGCGTTGCCCAGCCCGGCCGTCAGGAACAGGAGCATCAGGAGCCAGGTGGCGAGGGAGTTCGCGCCCGACGAGGTCTTCATGAGCTGGGCGGAGACGAGGCCCACGCCGAGGAAGGTCAGCCCGACGGCGCCGGCCGCCAGGCCGGACACGACCGATCCCTTCGCACCGAGACCGGTGGCCATGAGGGCGACGACGATGAGGGACGCGAGCAGCACGTTGGCCAGGACGCCATGGGTCAGCGTGGCCAGGAGGGGTGCCCGGCGTCCGGCGCGCGTGGCGGCCACCAGTTCGGCGCGGCCCACCTCCTCGTCGCCGCGCGTGTGCCGTACGGCGAGGAACGAACTCATCAGGGCGGCGAGGAGCGCCAGGAACGGGAAGATCAGGAACAGCATGAACGCGCCCTCCCCGGCTCCCGACGGCAACCCGCGGAAGAGCAGGATCACGGGATTGGCCATCACCACGGCAAGGATCGAGGCGCGGGACTGCTCGGTGCCGTACGCCTGCGAGACACTCACGTAGGTGAGGTAGGCCAGCAGCGCTGTGCCGAGCGTCCACAGCAGCAGCTGCACCCCGTCACGCCGCAGTCGCTGGCGCAGGAGCGCGGGGAACGCCGTCATCGCGTCGCGGCCTCGCGCGGCTCGCTGCCCGGTGCGTCCTGTCCGCCCGCGGCGAGGTCGTCGCCGTAGTGCCGGAGGAACAGCTCCTCCAGCGACGGCGGTTCGATGCGGAGCCCCTCGACGTGCAGGGCCGTCAGCGCCGGCAGCACCGAGGAGACGCGGTCGCTGTCCACGGTGAACCGAGCACGGCCATGCTCGAACCGCACATCGTGGGCGTGCGGGACGGATTCCAGGGCGAAGGCGTCGGCCGCCGCGAACGAGACCTCGGTCCGGGTCAGGTGGCGGAGGTCCGCGAGGGTGCCGGACTCCACCACCTTCCCGGCGCGCA
Source organism: Arthrobacter sp. Ld5 (assembly GCF_051172775.1). NCBI lineage: Bacteria > Bacillati > Actinomycetota > Actinomycetes > Micrococcales > Micrococcaceae > Arthrobacter > Arthrobacter sp. Ld5. Next base: position 71,989 of record NZ_JBPKBO010000021.1, on the reverse strand, counting down.
CGATGCTGACGACGTCGCAGAGCTGCTCGACCTCGGAGAGGATGTGGCTCGAGAGCAGGACGGTGGCGCCGCCCTCCCGCACCCGGGCGATCTCCCGCTGGAACACCATGGCCATGAGGGGGTCGAGCCCGCTGGTCGGCTCGTCGAGGATGTACAGGTCGGCGGGTACCGCGAACGCGGCGATGAGCGCCAGCTTCTGCCGGTTGCCCTTGGAGTAGGCGCGACCCTTCTTGCGCGGGTCGAAGAGGAAGACCTCCATCAGCCGTTCCCGCTCGAGGCGGTAGGCGCGCTCGTTGCGGCGGACACCGCGCAGGCGGGAGACGAAGTCGATCGTCTCCCCACCGGACAGGTTCGGCCAGACACTGACGTCGCCGGGGACGGACGCGATCCGGCGGTGGAGGGCAGCGGCCTCGCGCCAGGGATCGGCCCCGAAGACCGTGGCGATACCCGACGTCGCGCGGGCGAGTCCCAGCAGCACGCGGGTCGTGGTGGACTTCCCCGACCCGTTGGGACCGAGGAATCCGTGGATCTGGCCCTCCTCGACCTCGAGATCCAGCCCGTCGAGTGCATGCACCCGTCCGTAGTGCTTGGCGAGGCTCCGGGCCGAAATGACGTTGGCCATGCAGGGGAGCATACGCCGCCTGCCTCACCGTGTGAACGGCCCTCCGGCCCGGCGTCGAGCCTAGAGCAGCGTGCCCTGGGCGTCGTCGTCCGGGTGCACGCCGCGGGCCGGGCCGCCGGACGGCGACGGCGAGCCCGCCGCTCCTCCCACCTCCGGCACCACCGGTCGCGTCGCCTCGATGAGCCCGACCAGGTTCGGTCCGACGGCGTCGATCTGCTGGGTGAGCGGGACCCCCGAGCCGTCACGCCGACCGTGTTCGGTGGGCAGCGCGCGTGCCACGCCGTTCGCGGACGCAGCACGGGCAGGGCCGTGACCGGCCCAGGCCAGCGAGAGCGACTCCTCGCCGCGGAGGAAGCGGTGCGCGCGGACGCCCGCGGTGGCGCGGCCCTTGGCCGGATACTCGGAGAACTCGGTGACCTTCACCGATCCCGCCGCCGTCCCAGGCAGCGCATCGCCCGCCGCCGCCGCGACGGTCACCACCACGCCCTGGCCGTCCGCGGAGGACACCGTCCCGAAGTGCAGCACCGCGTCACCGGGCGCGAGCTTGATGCCGGCCATCCCGCCCGCCGTCCGGCCCTGCGGCCGCACGGCCGAGGCCGGGAAACGCAGGAGCTGGGCCAGGCGGGTGATGAAGACGAGGTCGTCGGCGTCGGACGCAGCGGCGATCCCCACGACCCTGTCCTTCGGCTTGAGCGAGATCACCTCCCAGTCGTCACGGTTCAGCGGGTAGTCGGGCTGCACGCGCTTCACCACGCCCTGCTCGGTGCCGAGGGCGACGACGGCGCCCAGCGGGGCGAGCCCCACGAGGCGCTCGCCGCGCTCGAGCGTGATGAACTCCGACGACGGCACGCCGCCCGCCAGGTTCGGGACGCCGGCCGTGGGCGGCAGGGCCGGCATGTCCATGACCTGGAGCCGGATCATCCGGCCGGCCGAGGTCACGGCTCCCACCTCGCCGCGCGCGGTGGCGGCGAGGACGGACCGGAAGGCGTCGTGCTTGATCCGCTGTCCATCCCCGAACGGCTGCCGGTCGGAGGTCCGGGCGAGCTGGCCGGACGCCGAGAGCAGCACCCAGCAGGGGTCGTCCGCGATCTCGAGCGGCAGAACCGCCTTCGCGCCCTTGGCGGCCGGCGCGGGCAGAGTGGAGCCCTTCAGCGGGGCGGCCGCCTCGGACTCGAGCAGGACGGTGCGCCGGGGCGTGGCGAACTGGTCCGACAGGGCGGCGAGCTCCTCCGAGACGAGGGCGCGGAGCCGTTCCTCCGACCCGAGGACGGCGTCGAGCTCGGCGATCTCGAGGCGGAGCTGGTCCTGCTCCTTCTCGAGCTCGATGCGCGAGTACTTGGTGAGCTGGCGCAGCCGCAGCTCGAGGATGTAGTTCGCCTGCAGCTCGGACAGGTCGTAGATGGACATCAGCCGTTCCCGCGCGGCGGCGGACTCGTCCGAGGAGCGGATGATCTGGATGACCTCGTCGATGTCGACGATCGCGACGAGCAGACCCTCCACGAGGTGCAGGCGGTCGCGCTTGCGCTGCAGCCGGTAGGAGGTGCGACGGCGGACCACGAGGATCCGGTGGGTGATGTAGACCTGCAGCAGCTCCAGCAGCCCGAGCGTGCGCGGCTGCCCGTCGACGAGGGCCACGTTGTTGATGCCGAAGGAGTCCTCCATCGGCGTGAAACGGTACAGCTGGGCGAGGACGGCGTTCGGGTTGAAGCCGTTCTTCAACTCGATCACCAGCCGCAGGCCGTGCTTGCGGTCGGTGAGGTCGACGATGTCGGAGATGCCCTGGAGCTTCTTGGCGGTGACGGCGTCCTTGATCTTCTCGATCACCTTCTCCGGGCCCACGGTGTAGGGGAGTTCGGTCACCACGAGGCCGGTCCGGCGGGCGGAGAGCTGCTCCACCTTGACCGTGGCCCGGGTCTTGAAGGAGCCGCGCCCCGTCGCGTAGGCGTCCCGCACGCCATCGAGGCCCACGATCTTCCCGCCGCTCGGGAGGTCCGGCCCGGGCACGAAGCGCATCAGGTCCTCGAGGGAGGCGTCCGGGTGCGCGATCAGATGCCGGGCCGCGGCGACGACCTCGCCGAGGTTGTGCGGCGGCATGTTCGTCGCCATGCCGACGGCGATGCCGCTCGCGCCGTTGACCAGGAGGTTCGGGAAGGCGGCGGGGAGCACCTCCGGCTGGGTGAGCTGGTTGTCGTAGTTGGGGACGAAGTCGACGACGTCCTCGTCGAGGTGGTCGGTCATCGTCAGGGCGGGGGCCGCCAGGCGCGCCTCCGTGTACCGGGCCGCCGCGGGCCCGTCGTCGAGCGAGCCGAAGTTGCCGTGCCCGTCGATCAGCGGCAGGCGGAGGGAGAAGTCCTGGGCCATGCGCACCATCGCGTCGTAGATGGCGCTGTCGCCGTGCGGGTGCAGCTTGCCCATCACCTCGCCCACCACGCGCGCGGACTTCACATGGCCGCGGTCCGGGCGCAGGCCCATGTCGGTCATCATGTAAAGGATGCGCCGCTGGACGGGCTTCAGGCCGTCACGGGCGTCGGGGAGCGCGCGCGAGTAGATCACGGAGTACGCGTACTCCAGGAAGGACTCCTCCATCTCGGCCTCGACGTCGATATCGATGATCTTCTCGGTGAAATCCTCCGGCGGAGCGGAGTTCTGGCGCCTGGCCATGTGCGTGGCAGTTCCTCAACAACTCAGGGGTACGGTTCGGGGCGGTCGGCGGGCATCCGCGACCCGGGCGCGGTTCCGACCGCGGTCCCAGCCGGGCCGGGGGGATGCCGACTACCCTGAGTCTATGGTGGCAGACGGACAATACCCCGAATACTGGGAGGCTGATGTCGTCCTGCGCGACGGCGGGACGGGCCACCTGCGGCCCATCTCGCCCGCCGACGCCGACGCCGTCCAGGCGTTCCACGTCCGCCAGTCGCAGAACTCCATCTACCTGCGCTTCTTCACCTACAAGGCACGGCTCAGCGCCAAGGAGCTCCGGCGCTTCACCGAGGTGGACCACCACGACCGGGTCGCGTTCGTCATCACCCGGGGCGGGGACATCATCGGGATCGGCCGCTACGACCGGCTCGACGACCCGCTCGAGGCCGAGGTGGCGTTCAACGTCTCCGACCACCACCAGGGGCGCGGCGTCGGCTCCATCCTGCTCGAACACCTCGCGGCCGCGGCCCGCGAGAACGGCATCAGGCGGTTCTCGGCGGAGGTCCTCCCCGAGAACCGGAAGATGATCACGGTCTTCGCCGAGGCCGGCTACGAGGTGCAGCGGCACTTCGACGACGGCGTGGTGGTGCTCAGCTTCGACATCGACCCCACCCGCAGGTCCCGGGCGGTGATGGAGTCGAGGGAGCACCGCGCGGAGGCCAGGAGCATGGCGGAACTGCTCACGCCGTCGTCCGTGGCCGTGATCGGCGCCAGCCGCGAGTGGGGGACCGTGGGCTACGAGCTGCTGGACCACCTGGTGGACGGCGGGTTCACCGGGCGCGTGTACGCCGTGAACCCGGAGGCCTTCGAGCTGCACGGCATGATCTCCCACGCCTCCCTCGCGGAGATCCCCGAGCCGGTGGACCTCGCCGTCATCGCCGTGCCGCAGGACCAGGTGGAGGCCGTCGTCGACGAGTGCGGCCGCGCCGGGGTCAAGGGCCTGCTCGTCGCCACGGCGGGCTACGGCGACGACGACGGCGACGGGCTCGCGCGCCAGCGCGCCCTCGTGCACAAGGCCCGCGCGCAGGGGATGCGCGTGGTCGGGCCGGCGTCGCTCGGCCTCGTGAACACGGATCCCGCGATCCGGCTCAACGCCTCGATGGCGCCCGGACTGCCGGCGCGCGGCGCGTTGTCCCTCTTCAGCCAGTCCGCAGGCCTCGGCGTGCTCCTCTACGCCAGCGCGCACCGGCGCGGACTCGGGGTCTCCTCGGTGATCTCCGCGGGGAACCGGGCCGACGTCTCGGGCAACGACGCCATGCAGTTCTGGGAGGACGACCCGACCACGCGCGCCGTCGGCCTGTACTTCGAATCGATCGGCAACCCGCGGAAGTTCTCGCGGATCGCCCGCCGCCTGGCCCGGACCAAGCCCGTGATCGTCGCGAAGTCCGACGTCACGGGACTGCAGCTCCCGCCGGGCCACGCCGTCCGCACCAGCCAGGCCCCGCCCGGCGCGCTCGACTCCATGCTCCGGCAGTCCGGGGTGATGCGGGTCGAGACGACGGAGCAGCTCATGGACATCGCGCAGATCGTGGCGAGCCAGCCCCTGCCCCAGGGGCCGGGCGTCGCGGTGTTCAGCAACTCGTCCGCCCTCGGCAAGGTGGTGGCCGACGGCGTCGTGTCGCAGGGCATGACCGTGGCACGGCTGGAGGCCGGACTGCAGCTCGACACGGGGCAGTCCGTGGCCCTGCCCGCCCTCGCCGCGGCCGTGGCGGACGCGCTGCGCGACGAGGCGGTCCACGCCGCGATCGTCACCACGCTGCCGGCCCGCGGGCTCACCGCCGAGGCGGTGGCCGCGTGCCTGCAGCGGTGCGCCGAAGCGGCGGGCAAGCCCGTCGTCGCGTCCTTCACGGGCATCCTCGACGCCCGGGTCCAGCTCGACGGGCTCGTGGCTGCGCCGTGGTCCGGTGACGCGCCCGCGACACCGCCTGCCACACCGGCCTCGACACCGGTCGCGCCGGCAGCACCCGGCACAGCCGGCGGGAGCGACCCCGCCCTGCCGCTGCAGCGCGGACTGCCCTGCTTCCCCAGCCCGGGCGCGGCCCTCGCCGCGCTCGGCGCCGTCGTCCGGTACTCGCACTGGCGCTCCCGCGACCACGGCGAGTTCGTGGACCCTGCGGGCGTCGACGTCGACGCCGCGGCGCGGCTGCTGGCGGACGTGCGGGCCAGGGTGGCCGACGTCGAACTCACGCGCCTCACCGCGGAGGAGAGCGCCGCGCTCATGGACTGTTACGGCATCGCCCTGCAGCCGTCCGCCCGCTTCGCCTCCGCCGACGAAGCGGTCGAGGAGGCGGGGCGCCTGGGCTGGCCGGTGGCGCTGAAGACCATGGACGAGCACCTGCGGCACCGGCTCGACCTCGGCGGCGTGCGGCTGAACATCGACGACGCCGGGTCGCTGCGCAGGAACATCACCCTGATGGAGAAGGTGCTCGCCCCCTTCGGCAGTTTCGGCATGGAGGTGCAGTCCATGGCGCCCTCGGGCCAGGCCTGCAGCCTGCGGGCCATCGAGGACCCGCTGATGGGCCCGGTGGTCTCCTTCGGCCTGGCCGGTGACGCCGTCAACCTGCTCGACGACTGGGCGCATGCCGTCCCGCCCCTGAGCACGGGCGACATCGCCGACCTCGTGCGCGCGCCGCGCGCGTCCCGCAAGCTCTTCGGTTACCAGGGCCTGCCGCCCGCCGACGTCGCAGCCATCGAGGACCTCGTGGCGCGCGTGGCGCTGCTCAAGGACAACCACCCGGAGATCGCCCGGCTCGAGTTCAATCCCGTGCTGGTCGCCGCGTCCGGCCTCACGGTGCTCAGCGCCGCGATCGACGTCGGCAATCCCCAGCGCCGCACCGACAGCGCGCGGCGGGCCATGCGCGACTGACCGCCCCGGCGTGCTCGCGTTGGTTAGGCAGGAGGCGGGCCGGTGGGGGAAACTGGGACCATGACCCCTTCGCTTTCCGCACAGTGGCGCGACCTCGATGCATCGCTCGAGCGGGCGGGCTTCTACCCCAGGCTCGTGGCCGACGTCGTCCACGACGCCCTCGACGGCCGGGAGCCGCTCTCGCACGTCGCGCACCTGGAGACCCACTTCGAGCGCACCGAGGTGCACCGCCACATCACCGTCCTGGTGCTCACCGAGGACATGCTCGTCATCACGCACGTCGACGACCAGCAGCTCGACGACGCCGGGGAGCAGGTGATGGCGCAGATCTCCACGGAGTCCGTGCCCGTCAGCCAGATCCGCTCCGTGGTCCTCAGCTACCTGTACGCGCAGCCCCAGGACTACAAGCCCACCGATCCGGTCCGCGAGATGACGCTGGCCATCGCGTGGTCCGGCGGGCAGCGGCTGGACATCGGCCCCGCCAGCTGCGGCGACCCGCAGTGCGACGCCGACCACGGCCTCACGGGGACGATGGCGCAGGAGGACATCGTCCTGCGCGTCAGCGCCGAGGCGGACGGCGCGCAGGCGGTGCAGAACGCCAAGGGGTTCGCCCGGGCGCTGCGCAAGGTCAACACCGCGAGCCCCGTGGCCGGCGGGTACATCGCCGCACCGGACCTGACGTCGCGGCGCCAGCCGGGCTTCGGCGGCCGGTTCACCAGGCAGCACCACCAGCGGTAGCGCTCGATGCCTTTCCTCCACAGGGAACCCCTGCCCGCTCCGCCTGCCTACGGCACATCCACAGTGGCCGAGGTGATGACCAGCGCGGCCGCCGCGCTCGGCGCGGACGGGTTCACGAACGCCCTCGGCCTGCCCGCCGCCCGCCGCGTCGCCGTCGTCATGGTGGACGGCCTCGGCATGGGGCTGCTCCGGAAGTACGCGGCGCACGCCCCGTTCCTGCGGGAGAACCTCGCGTCCGCGCGGATCCTCTCCTCCGCCTTCCCCTCGACGACGGCGGCCTCGCTGGCGAGCCTGGGCACGGGCCTGGCCCCCGGGCAGCACGGCATGGTGGGCTACGACGTCCTCGACCCCGCGCAGGATGCCGTGGTCAACATGCTCGGGCGGTGGGACGCCGCCGTCGACCCGCTCGTCTGGCAGCCCCACCCGACGGTCTTCGAGCGGGTCGCCGAGCAGCTGCCGGTCGTCACCGTGAGCCACCCCCGGTTCGAGACCTCGCCCATGACGCGCGCCGCGCTGCGCGGCGGGGCCTTCGCGGGGGCGGATGCCATCCACGCGCAGATCGACGCCGCCGCCCGCCACCTCGCCGCGGCGCCCACCATGCTCATGTACTTCTACGTCAACGACCTCGACAAGGCGGGCCACCGGTGGGGCATCGACTCCCCGCACTGGCTGCGTGCGCTCGAGGACCTCGACGCCGCGCTCAGGCTCCTGGCCCGCCGCGTCCCGTCCGACACGCTTCTCCTCCTCACCGCGGACCACGGCATGGTGGACGTCCCCGCGCCGCAGCGGATCGACTACTCCGCGCGGCCCGACCTCCTCGAGGGGGTCGCCCACACGGGCGGAGAGCCGCGGATGCTCCATCTCTACCTCGCCCCCGGCGCCGGTGCCGTGGAGCGCGACGCGCTGGCACTGCGCTGGCACGAGGCCTACGGGTCCCGGGCGTGGGTCCTGACGCGGGACGAGGCCGTCGAGGCGGGCTACTTCGGGCCCGTGCGCGAGGAGGTGCTGCCCCGCATCGGGGACCTGCTGGTGCTGGCACGGGAGGGCATCGCCCTGCTCGACGGCCGCCGCGTGCAGCCCGCCGCGTTCGAGATGGTGGGACAGCACGGCTCCCTCACCCGGGCCGAGCGTGACATCCCCCTCATCACCCTCGCCACGCCCGCCGCGGCCGGCGGCACCCGGGGCCGCCGCGGGAAGGGGGCACGCCGTGGCTGAGCTCCTGTTCTTCTCCGGCACCATGGACTGCGGGAAATCGACCCTCGCACTGCAGATGGACCACAACCACAAGGCCCGCGGCCGCCGGGGCGTGCTCTTCAGCTCCCACGACCGGGCGGGGGAGTCGATGATCTCCAGCCGCCTCGGTCTGCAGGTCCCGGCCGTCGAGGTCCTCCCGGACACCGACTTCTGGACCGAGCTCTCCCTGCGGCAGACCATGGGCGCGCGGATCGACTACGTGATCTGCGACGAGGCACAGTTCTACACCATCGACCAGATCGACCAGCTGGCGCGCGTCGTGGACGAGATGGACATCGACGTCTTCGGTTTCGGCATCACCTCGGACTTCCGCACGCGGCTCTTCCCCGGATCGCAGCGCCTGATCGAACTCGCCGACCGCGTGCAGGTGCTGCAGGTCGAGGCGCTGTGCTGGTGCGGCAAGCGGGCCACCCACAACGCCCGAACGGTGGACGGCGTCATGGTGGTCGAGGGGGACCAGATGGTGGTCGGCGACGTCGACCAGCCGATCGACGACGACGCCCCCGCGATCGACGGGCGTCCCCCGGAGGGCCTGCTCTCCGACGGGCGGGATCGGGACCCCGTGGTGGGCTACGAGACGCTGTGCCGACGGCACCACATGCGCCGGCAGACCTCCAGGACCTCGCCGTCGCTCTATTCCAACGAGGTACCGCTGCCGTTCGAGGCGCGGGTCCGCGAGTCCGACCTGATCTGACCCGCGGGCGGGACCGTCCGCCCGGGCGAGCTGCGGGTCAGTCGCCCTTCCGCCCGAAGACGATGTCGTCCCAGCTCGGCACGCTGGAGCGCTTGGGCTTGGCCCGACGCTCCGCCGCGGTGTCCGCGGCATCCTTGCCGGTGTCCTTTCCGGTGTCCTTGGCTGTGTCCCTGCCGGGGCCCTTCGAAGGACCGCGGACCGCGTCCCGGCCGGGACGGGCAGCCTGGCCGTCCTCCCGTCCCCCCGCGGGCGGCGGGAGCCGGCGCGACGGCTGCGCGAAGATGCTGATCTCGCGGGTGTCCGTGCTGACCCCGTCGTAGAGCCTCGGCGTGCCGTCCGCGTGCTGGGCGGATTCCTCCCCGGGCCCGGCGTCGCCGTCAAGCAGGTCGTCGCCGGGGTGCGGGGCGAGCGCCAGTCCGGGGGCAGCGGCCTCCCGGTCGGGATCCCCGTCGGTCCGGTCCTCGCCGTCCGTGCCTCCGCCGTCCGGGGTGTCGTCCTCGGCCCTCGGATGGGCGGCAGGGATGCTGCCCCGGGTGAGGAGTTCCGCGAGGGCGTCGTCGCCGTCCTCGTCGGCGCCGAGGCGCTGGCCGCGGCGTGAGCGCAGGATGGTCAGCAGGCCGTCCTGATCGTCCGGGGCCGCCTGGGGCGCCTCGTCGGCGTTCTCGGCCTCGAAGTCGAAGACGCGGTCGGCCACGGCGCTGAGCCGGCGGGCGGGGAGCGGGCCGTCGAGGGGCTCGAGTTCGCTGAGGACCTGCGCCCAGCGATTGCCGTTCACGACCGTCTTGCGGGTGGGGTTGTAGGTCCACTGCGCGGGTGGCTGCTCGCCGAGATCCACGGTCGAGCCCTCGGGCAGGTCGAACGAGGCCTCCACGTGCCAGGAGCCGTCCTGGCGCCGCCACGAGTCCCATTCGAGTGACGCCGGATCCACCCCGTAGCTCTGGACGCGGTAGGCGACCATGTCGCCGAGGAGGGCCGGGTCGTCGCCGAAAGCGGACCGGTAGCCGTCGTGGCTGGGGAGCGGCGTGGCAACCTCCACGCGCTGCGCGAGGTAGGCCAGGTAGTCGCGCTCGGCGCGCACGGGGCCCTCGTAGCGCTGCACGTGGGCGAGGTCGAGGCCCGATTCGGCGGCGACCTGCTCCGCCGTCGCGCCCGTCCGGATGCGGGCCTGGATGTCGCGCGGGGTCAGCGGGACCGGCGGTCGTGCCGGCTTCGCCCGGACCTGGGGCGGCGCTGCATCCCGCGGCACGGCTGGTGTGTCGGCCGGGGTGCTCGCACGGCGCAGCGCGTCGTCGATGGGCAGCCGGTAGGACGTGCCCTCCTCGCCGCTCAACAGCAGATGTCCGCCGTCCTCATGGACACCCACCAGGCGTAACTCCTGCATCAAATCCTCCAGCCGACAATGATTCCTACCTGAAACTGTGCCACTGAATGGCGGTCATTCCTACTACGTCCCCGGGTGTGGCGGGCCGCGGCGCTGCAGCGGGCACAAATCGGGAGGCCGTAGCGTTGTGGCAGCCGTGGGCAGACGACCCGCGGATGGCCGGAGAGGAATCCGGATCGTATGGAGCGTGAGAAGGCGGATATGGCAACGGACTACGACGCGCCGCGGGCGACGGTCGACGACGACACCAGCAGCGACGACCTGAAGGGACTCGGTGTTCGGCCGGCGCTGCAGACGGCGCTGATCGACGAGGAGGAGCTCGAGGCCGCCGACTCCTTCGACCTGCCCGGGGCGGATCTCTCCAGCGAGGAGATCGCGGTGCAGATCCTCGCGGCGCAGGCCGACGAATTCACCTGCGCCTCCTGCTTCCTGGTCCGGCACCGCTCGCAGATAGCCCTCGACCGGGACGGACAGCTGTACTGCGTGGACTGCGAGGGCTGACCTCAGCCCGCCAGGGCGGCGGCGAGGTGCTCGGGGCGCCGTGAGGACGCGAGCCAGTACGGGGTGCGGTCCTCGGGGTCCGTGACCTCGATCTTCACGACCGGGGAGATCCAGCCCCTGATGCACAGGTAGGCGAGGCCGTTCAGTCCCGGGCCGCGCTGGTAGGTGGCGTCCTCCCCGGCGAACCACTCGACCGCCCCGAGGTACTTCCGCTCGATCGTCGCCCGGCCCACCGTCAGGGTGGTGGGGGTGACCGTGATCCGCGGCGTGGACAGGATGAGCAGCGTGAAGACGATGATCGCGACGACGACGGCGACCGCGTAGCCGACGAGCATCGAGATGGGGGCGAACATGATGATCGTCGCCGCGGAGAACCCTGCCGCGATCAGCCAGATCCAGGGTGAGGGCCACAGCCGCTCGTCGTAGAGGACGGTCTGGTCGGGTGTGTTCTGGGGTGCTTCCCCGGGCGCGCTGGACATGACACCAGCATTCCACCCTTTGGCCCCGGTCTCATCCCGGCCCCCGGTGCCGCCCCGCGTCCCGGAGGGTGCCGCGACTGTCAGGTGGGGTTCGGGCAAAGGCGCTAAAGTGGGGTGCTGGCCACCGGATAGCTCGCGTTGGAGATGCAGTTCATGGGTACACCTCAGGACCTCCCGGTCCAGATCTTGATGCTCGACGACGGCCTCGAGCCCCCCGCGTACGCCACCGACGGCGACGCGGGCGCGGACCTGCGCACCGCCGTCGATCTCGTCCTCGCGCCCGGCGAACGCGCGCTCGTCCCCACCGGCGTGTCCATGGCGCTCCCGCCGGGCTACGTGGGCCTCGTGCACCCGAGGTCCGGGCTCGCCGCGCGGCACGGGCTGACGATCGTCAACGCCCCGGGAACCGTCGACGCCGGCTACCGCGGAGAGATCAAGGTCTGCCTCCTCAACACCGACCGGCACGACCCGGTCCGCCTCTCGCGGGGGGACAGGATCGCCCAGCTCGTCATCCAGCGCGTGGAGCGTGCCGCCTTCGCCGTCGTCGACCGCCTGCCGGACAGCGCGCGAGGTACCGGAGGCTTCGGGTCCACCGGTGGCTTCACGACGCCGGATGCGCCCGTCGCAGCGCCGGCGGGCGGCTGACGCCCCCACCGTGGCGCGGCAGCGACCACCGAAGATTCCACCAACTCGACCACGCCACCAGGAAAGGAGCCCGGACATGGCTTTTGGGCGCCCCAGGAAGAAGAAGCAGGACGACGTCGCCGACGCGCCGGCGCAGCAGGAGGCCACGGCCATGCCGGGCGCCCAGGAAGAGGGGCCGACACCGGGTGACACCGCCGACACCGGTGCGGCCGCTCCCGGCGTCCCAGATGCTGCCGCCCTCGTGTCCAGCGCGGACTACGAGCGCAACACCCGCGGTCCCTTCGACCTCTCCGAGCAGGACACGACGAACGGCTACATCGATCTCGGCGCGCTGCGGATCAACGCGGCCGAGGGGCTGCAGCTGCGCCTCGAGGTCGAGGAGCGCAGCAAGCGCGTCATCGCCGTCACCCTCGACCTGGGCGGGTCCACCCTCCAGCTGCAGGCCTTCGCGGCCCCGAAGACGGAGGGTCTCTGGGACGAGATCCGGGAGCAGATCGGCACCTCGGTGGGCTCCCAGGGTGGCACGGTCGAGGAGCGGCCGGGCAGGCTCGGCACCGAACTCTTCGCCAAGCTGCCCGCGCAGACGCCCGACGGCCAGGCCGGCTACCGGGTTGCGCGGTTCGTGGGCATCAACGGCCCGCGCTGGTTCCTCCGGGGGGTCTTCGGCGGTCCCGCCGCCCTGGAACCGACCGCCGCAGCACCCATGGAGCGTCTCTTCCGCAGCGTCGTCGTCGTGCGCGGCGACCACCCCCTCCCGCCGCGCGAACTGCTGCCGCTCCGGCTGCCCAAGGACGCCGCCGCGGCTGCTCCCGACACCCCGGCTCCTGCGCGCCCCGACCTGAATCCGCTCGAGCGCGGCCCCGAGATCACCGAGACCCGCTGACCGTCGTGTCCGCCCTACCGCACGGGCGAGGTCCCGCCGACCCGGACGGAGCGGGGTACGCCCCCGCCCCGGTGCCGGCCACCCTGCCGTCGCGCGGCAGGATCAAGGCCCGCGGCGTCGTGACCAGCCTCACCCTCGTGCCGGTCACGGCCCCGCCGTCCTTCAGCGTCCTCACGCGGATCGACTGGCACGGCACATGGACGACCGTCCGGATCATCTGGATGGGCCAGCGGCGCGTGCCCGGGGTCGACGCAGGAGTGGACCTGCGGTTCGAGGGGATGCTCACCACGGTGGACCACACACCCACCGTGTACAACCCGCGCTACGAGATCATCGGCCACCCGGACGAGAACGGATGAGGAACCCCCTATGAGCCACCCGATCGAGGATCCCGACGCCCCCCGGACGCGGGCGGACGAGGGCGCCCGTCCGTCCGGCGAGCAGCCGGCCGGGCCGACGGCGTCGGACCTGGCCATGCAGTACGCCGCGAAGTCCGGGGTCCGGCGCACCGAATCGGGCCAGATCGACGTCCTGTCCTCCGTCGGTGGTGTCCAGGGGCTCGCCGAGAGCATCGCGCCCGGACTGGTCTTCACCATCTTCTTCACGCTCACGCGGGACCTCACGGTCTCCCTCGTCGCCGCGCTGGCGGTCGCCGCCGTCTTCACCGTCCTCCGCCTCGTCTCGAGGACGCCGCTGACGCAGGCCCTCGCCGGACTCGTCGGCGTCGCGTTCTGCGCCATCGTGGCCCAGCGCACGGGCAACGCGGAGGACTTCTTCCTCCCGGGCTTCTTCATCAACGGCGGGTACATCATCGCGCTGGCCGCCTCGGTGCTGTTCCGGTGGCCGTTCGCCGGGCTGCTCTTCGGCTTCATCCGCAACGAGGGCATCGACTGGCGGAAGGACCCCGCACGCGTCCGCGCCTACGCGACCGCCACGTGGATCATCGTGGCGGTGCTGGCGCTGCGCCTCGCCGTCCAGGTACCGCTCTACCTGGCCGGGAACGTCGCGGCGCTGGGTTCCACGCGCGTGGCGATGGGCCTGCCCCTGTACGCGCTCGGCCTGTGGCTCGCCTGGATCATCTCGCGTCCCCGGACGGTCACCAGCGAGGAATCGTCCGGATCAGGGTGACGCGGAGGTCCTCGCCCCGCGTCATGACGCCGTGAACTCGCTGAGCGCGGCCAGGAGGCGGTCGACGTCGTCGTCGTCGTTGTAGGGCGCCAGGCCGATCCGCAGGGCGGCGGTGTCCTCGAGATCGAGGCGGCGGAAGGCCTCGTACGCGTAGAAGGAGCCGGCCGGCGCGAGGATGTTCCGCTCCGCGAGGAACCGGTAGGCGTTCGCGGAGGACCGGTCGGGGAACGTCACCAGCAGTGTCGGTGTACGGTCCCGGGCTCTCGAGTGCAGCGTGACGGCGTCGCCCAGGTCGGCCAGCCCTGCCTCGAGGCGGGAGCGCAGGGCGAGCTCGTGCCCGTCGACCGCGTGCGCGGAGGCGAGGAGGCGGGCGCGGCGGCCGGTGGCGTCGCCGGGCGCGATCGCCGCGAGGAAGTCCACGGCCGCCGTGACCCCGGCCAGGATCTCGTAGGGGAGGGTGCCGAACTCGAACCGCTCGGGAACCTCGTTCGTGGAGGGCAGCAGCTTGTCCGGCTGCAGCGACTCCAGCAGATCCGGCTCGGCCACGAGGACGCCGCAGTGGGGCCCGAGGAACTTGTACGGCGAACAGGTGAAGAAGTCGGCCCCCAACGCCTTCACGTCGACCGCCGCGTGAGCGGTGTGGTGCACCCCGTCCACGTAGACCAGTGCGCCGGCCGTGTGGGCGGTATCGGCGATGCGGCGCACCGGCGGTCTGGTGCCGAGCAGGTTCGACGCGGCGGTGATCGCCACCAGCTTCGTGCGCTCGGTGATCGCGGCCGCCACGGACGCGTCGTCGATCTCCGCGGTGTCCGGGTCGAAATCGATCCAGCGCACGGTGGCGCCGGCCCCGGCGGCGGCCTGGACCCAGGGGCGGATGTTGGAGTCGTGGTCCAGGCGCGAGACGACGACCTCGTCGCCGGGCTGCCAGGTCTTGGCGAGGTGGCGGGAGAAGTCGTAGGTGAGCTGCGTCGCGCTCCGCCCGTGGACGACACCCCGGGGCTGCGCCCCCAGCAGGTCGGCCATCGCCGCCCGGAATCCGCCGACCGCCGCTTCGGCGTTGCTCTCCGAGCCCGTGCCGGGGCCGCGGTTGGACAGCGGCCCGGTGATGGCGTCGGCGATGGCGGCTCCGACGGCGGTGGGGGTCTGCGTTCCGCCGGGGCCGTCGAAGTAGGCGGTCCCGGTGAGCAGGGCGGGGAAGTGCGCGCGGAAGGCCGCGATGTCCAGGGTCATATCGCTACCCTCTCAGGTGGGGTCCGATCCGGAAAGGGACACGCGCTAGGCGTCGGCCCGGTCGTCCTCCGCCCGGTCGTCCTCGGTCCGGGCGGCGAGCGCCACCCGGAGCTCGTCCTCGGCCGCGATGGCCGCGAGGAAGAACAGCTCGTCGCCGCCTTCGACGAGGTCGTCCGGGCTGGGAGTGATGGGGGAGTCGTCCCGCAGGATCGCGACCACGGCGCAGTCCTCCGGGAGGCTGAGGGAGCCGATCGTCCCGCCGATGAGGGGGGAATCCTGGGGGACGGTGAACTCCACGATCGAGGACACCCCGGTCTGCAGCGTCAGCAGGCGCACGAGGTCGCCGATCTCCACGGCCTCCTCCACGAGGGCCGTCATGAGCCGGGGCGTGTTCACGGCCACGTCGACCCCCCAGGAGTCGTCGAACATCCAGTCGTTCTTCGGGTTGTTCACGCGCCCGACCGTGCGGCCCACCCCGAACTCGCTCTTCGCGAGCAGCGACACCACGAGGTTCACCTTGTCGTCGCCGGTCGCGGACACCACGACGTCGGCCTCGTCGAGCCGGGCGTCCTTGAGCGTCGTGAGCTCGCACGCATCCCCGATCAGCCACTTGGCACCCTTGAGCCCGCTGCGGCCGATCACCTCGGGCTTCTCGTCGATGAGCAGGATCTCGTGCTTGTTCCCGAGTAGTTCCCGTGCGATCGACGAGCCGACGCTCCCGGCCCCGGCGATGACGACCCTCATTCGTTCTCCTCCTTCGGTGCGGCGGCGAGGATGCGCCCGATCTCGCCCGTCGCCGTCGTCCTCATCATGGCGTGCAGGATGTCTCCCTGCTGGTAGCTCGTGTCATGGGCGGGCAGGATGCCCTCGCCGAAGCGCGTCAGGTACGCGATGCGCACCCCGCTCGCGGCCTCGATGGTCCGCAGCGACCGCCCCAGCCAGGCGTCGCTCAGCGCGAGTTCGGCGAGGATCAGCCGCCCGGAGGTCTCGCGGAAGTCACCGTTGATGGTCTGTTCCGGCAGGATCCGACGGAGCACCTGGTCGGCGCTCCACCGCACGGCGGCGACCGTGGGGATGCCGAGACGCTGGTAGATCTCCGCGCGTCCCGGGTCGTAGATGCGCGCCACCACGTGCGGGACGTGGAACGTCTCGCGAGCCACACGGGTCGCGAGGATGTTCGAGTTGTCGCCGCTGGACACGGCGGCGAACGCGTAGGCGTCCTCGATCTCGGCGTGCTTCAGGGTTTCCCGGTCGAAGCCGACGCCGGTGACCTTGCGGCCGCCGAAGGACGAGCGGAGGCGGCGGAACGCGCGGTCGTCCTGGTCGATGATCGCCACCGAGTGACCCGATTCGTCGAGTGTGTGGGCGAGGCTGACGCCCACCCTGCCACAACCCATGATCACAAAATGAGCCACCGAGGGCACCCCTGATTCTTGGTGTAGATCCTGCCGTACCAGCACCAAGCCTAGTGGCTGGCCGAACGCCCGGACGCGCTAGTGTTTGGGCTGTGCTGACTTTTCTCGAGGCCGTCAAGCGGGTGCTGGTGGGCAAGCCCTTCGCCAGCGACAGGCTGAGGAACCGGAGCCTGCCGAAGCGCCTCGCCCTGCCCGCGTTCTCGGCCAGCGCGCTGTCGTCGGTCGCCTATGCGCCGGACGAGATCCTCCTGACGCTCGCCCTCGCCGGGGTCGCCTCCGTCGCCATCTCCCCGTGGGTGGGCCTGGCCGTGATCGCGGTCCTGCTCGTCGTCGTCGCCTCCTACCGCCAGGCGGTGCGCGCATACCCGTCCGGCGGCGGCGACTACGAGATCGCGAAGCGGAACCTCGGACCCCGCGCGGGCGCCACCGTGGCCTCGGCGCTGATGATCGACTACCTGCTCACCGTCGCCGTGTCCGTCTCGGCGGCGGCCCAGTACGTCGTCTCGATCGCCCCGGTGCTGGAGGACGGACGCGTGACGCTCGCCGTCGCCGGCGTCGCGGTGCTCGTGCTGCTGAACCTGCGCGGCATCACCCGCGGCGTCCGCGCCCGCGCCGCCGTCACCTACGGCTTCCTGGCCGGGATCCTCGCCCTGTGCGTCACGGGCACGGTCCAGGCGCTCACCGGGACGCTGGCCGACGCCCCCAGTGCACGTTTCGAGATCGTGCCCGACACGGCGTTCGACGCCGGCCTGGTGGGCCTCGCGGGCGGCCTCCTCATCCTCCGGGCGTTCTCGGCGGGCGCTGCCGCCCTGACCGGGCTCGAGGGCCCGGGCTCCAATGTGCCGCGCTTCGAGAAGCCGCGCTCACGCAACGCGGCGACGACCCTCCTGATTACCGGCCTCGTGTCCTCCGCGATGCTCGCGGGCGTCATCTACCTCGCCAACGCCACGTGCGTGCACGTGGTGCAGGACCCGTCGACGCAGCTGCTGCTCGACGGCGGCCCGGTCCCCGGGGACTACATCCAGGCGCCCGTGATCAGCCAGCTCGCCCGCACCGTCTTCGATGCCGGCTCGCCCGTCTTCTACCTCGTCGTCGCCGCGACGGCGCTCATGCTGATGCTCGCCGGCCACGCGGCCTTCAACGCCTTCCCCGTCCTGGCGTCCATCCTCGCCACCGACGGCTACCTGCCGCGGCAGCTGCGCACCCGGGGGGACCGCCTGACGTTCAGCAACGGCATCCTGGCCCTCGGGCTCGGCGCCGTCGTCCTCATCCTCGTGTTCCGGGCGGACGTCACCGCCCTGGTGCAGCTGTACATCGTCGGGGTGTTCGCCTCCTTCACGGCCGGCCAGCTCGGGCTCATCCGGCACTGGAACAGGATCCTGCGCAGCACCGTGGGCAAGCAGAAGCGGTGGACCATCCACAAGTCCCGGGCCATCAACACGGTCGGCTTCGGTCTCACCGCGGCGGTCCTCGTGGTCGTCCTCGTCACCAAGTTCGAGTACGGCGCCTGGATCGCGGTGCTCGCCATGGCTGTCCTGTTCGTCGTGATGCGCGGAATCAAGCGGCACTACGACGCCGTGGCGGCGGAACTCGCCATCGACGACGCCGTCCGCCTGCGCGCCCTGCCCTCCCGGGTCCACGCGGTGATCCTCGTCTCCAACGTGCGGAAGCCCGTGCTACGCGCCCTGGCCTTCGCCCGGGCCTCCCGCCCCTCCCGGCTCGACGCGATCACGGTCGACGTCGACGCCGACCAGACACGCCGCACCCTCGCCGACTGGGACAGGTTCGAGATCCCGGTGCCGATCACCGTGCTCGCCTCGCCCTATCGCGACACCATCACCCCGATCCTCGACTACATCCGCTCGATGCGCCGGGACTCGCCCCGCGACCTGATCGTGGTCTACATCCCCGAGTACGTGGTGGGAAAGTGGTGGGAGCAGCTGGTGCACAACCAGACCGCCCTGCGCATCAAGGCACGGCTGCACTTCGTGCCCGGGGTGATGGTCGCCAGCGTGCCGTGGCAGCTCGCGTCCTCCGACGCGGCCCAGATCTACCAGGACATGAAGTAGGAAGAAGCCCCATGAGCGACGCCGCCCGAGCCTCCGATCCATCGACGCCGGAAGGACGGCCCGATCCCGCAGCGCCCGCCGTCGGATCCGGTACCGCCGAGCTGACCGCCGAGCTGACCGCCGACCTGACCGCCGACCTGACCGTCGGGAAGGCCGCGCACGGTGGCCACTTCGTGGCCCGGCACGAGGGCCGCGTCGTCTTCGTCCGGCACGCCCTGCCCGGCGAGCGCGTCCGGGTCCGCTTCACCGAGACGGACGATGACGCCAGCTTCTGGCGCGCCGACGTCGTCGAGGTGCTCGAGGCTTCGCCCGCCCGGGTCCAGCACCCCTGGCCGCTGGCGGACGCGCTCCGGGCGGCGGCGCGGGGACGCGCGCCCGTCGGCGGCGCGGAGTTCGGCCACATCGCCCTCGACGAGCAGCGCCGGCTCAAGGGCGCCGTCTTCGCGGAGCAGTTGTCCCGCCTGGCGGCGGTGGACCGCCCGGTCACCGTGGAGGCGGCCCCGGGGGAGGCGGCGGATGGTCTCGGCTGGCGGACCCGCGCGGCGTTCGCCGTCGACCGCGCCGGACGGCTCGCCATGCACCTGCACCGCTCGCACGACGTCGTCCCGGTCCGCGAGATGCCGCTGGCGGTCGCGGCCGTGAACGACCTCCGCCTGTGGACCCTCGACCTCACGGGCATCGAGCGGGTCGACGTCGCCGTGCCGTCCGGAGGGGGAGTGCCGCTCGTGCTCCTCGTGCCCGCCGCCCGGACCTCCCCGCGGCGCGTCGCGGCCGTCGCGTCCTCCATCGACGGTGCCTCCGTGGGCGTCCTCGACCCCGAGTCCGGGCAGGTGCAGCGGCTGACGGGCCGCACCTGGCTCCAGGAGAGCGTGCTCGGCCTCGACTACCGCGTCACGGGTGCGGGGTTCTGGCAGATCCACCGGAGTGCGCCGGAGGCCCTCGTCACGGCGGTCCTCGACGGGCTCGAGCCGGCCGCCGGTGAGCACTTCGCCGACCTCTACGCCGGCGCCGGTCTGTTCACGGTGCCGCTCGCGCACGCCGTCGGACCGGAGGGGTCGGTGCTGTCCGTGGAGGGATCGCCGGGCACGAGCCGCGACGCGAAGCGCAACCTCCACGGCCAGGACCACGTCGCGATCGTCCAGGGCCGCGTGGACGCCGTGCTCGGGCGCCCGCGGACGCCGCTCGACGGCGTCCTGCTCGACCCGCCGCGCGCCGGCGCCGGCAGGAAGGTCATCCGGCAGATCGTCGAATCCCGCCCGAGGGTGGTCGGCTACGTCTCCTGCGACCCGGCGTCGTTCGCCCGCGACCTCGGCTACTTCCTCGCCGCCGGGTGGTCGCTCGACGCCCTGCGGGTCTTCGACCTGTACCCGCACACGCACCACATGGAGTCCTTCGCGCGCCTCCTCCCACCGGCCTGAGGCGGGGGAGGCCCCCGCCGCTCCGCGGGTGCCCCCAATGGCACCCTGCCCGGACCCCGAACGTTAGAGTTAAGGACCACCGGGGCGGCCACGCCGCCCCGCCGAACCGATCAAGGAGGCGCGGATGGGACTCTTGGAGACGATCCACGGCCCACAGGACCTGAGCAAGCTCAGCGACGCGCAGCTGACGGCCCTCGCCCAGGAGATCCGCACGTTCCTGGTGAGCAACGTCTCGCGCACCGGCGGCCACCTCGGCCCCAACCTCGGGGTCGTCGAACTCACCCTGGGCATCCACCGCGTCTTCGACTCGCCGCGTGACAGCATCATCTTCGACACCGGCCACCAGTCCTACGTGCACAAGCTCGTCACCGGACGCCAGGACTTCAGCACGCTCCGGCAGGAGGGCGGCCTGTCCGGGTACCCCTCGCGCGCGGAATCCGTGCACGACATCGTGGAGAGCTCGCACGCCTCGTCCTCGCTCTCCTGGGCGGACGGCATCTCCCGGGCCCGCGTCCTCGGCGGCGAGGGCGACCGCTACACCGTGGTCCTCGTGGGCGACGGCGCCCTGACCGGCGGCATGGCCTGGGAGGCGATCAACAACATCGCTGCGGACAAGCGGCGCCGCGTGGTGATCGTGGTCAACGACAACGGGCGCTCCTACGCCCCGACCATCGGCGGCGTCGCCGATTACCTGGCGTCGCTGCGACCCACCCTGGATTCGGTGCGGACGCACCACGTCTACGAACGGACGCTGGACCGCATCAAGAACCGCATGCAGAACGGCGGTCCGATCGGCGAGTTCAGCTACAAGAGCCTCCACGCCCTCAAGAAGGGTGTGAAGGACTGGTGGGCCCCGCAGGGCCTCTTCGAGGACCTCGGCATGAAGTACGTGGGCCCCGTGGACGGTCACGACCAGTCCGCCGTCGAGCAGGCCCTGCAGCTGGCCAAGAAGTACGAGGGACCGGTGATCGTGCACGCGATCACGGAGAAGGGCCACGGCTACGCCCCCGCCCGGGCCCACGAGGCGGACCAGTTCCACGCCGTCGGCATCATCGACCCCGAGACCGGGGAACCCGTGGACGGCGCGGGGTCGCAGTCCTGGACCTCCGTCTTCGCGAACGAGATCGCCGACATCGCCGATGAGCGCCCCGACATTGTCGGCATCACCGGCGCCATGCTGATCCCCGTGGGCCTGCAGCGCTTCGCGGCCCGGCACCCCGACCGTGTGTTCGACGTCGGTATCGCCGAGCAGCACGCCGTCACGAGCGCGGCCGGCATGGCCTACGGCGGGCTCCACCCCGTCATCGCCCTCTACGCCACGTTCCTCAACCGCGCCTTCGACCAGCTCCTGATGGACGTCGCCCTGCACAAGGCTGGGGTGACGGTGGTCCTCGACCGGTCCGGGGTCACCGGGCCCGACGGCGCGAGCCACCACGGCATGTGGGACATGGCTCTGCTGCAGGCCATCCCCGGACTGCACCTCGCCGCCCCCCGGGACGCATCCCGGCTGCGGGAGGAACTGCGCGAGGCCGTCGCCGTCTCCGACGCCCCCACCGTGGTCCGGTACTCGAAGGGTTCCGTGGGTGCCGAGGTGGAGGCCGTCGAACGTCTCGACGACGGCGTCGACGTCCTCTCCCGCCGGCCCGCCGGATCACGCACCAACGACGTCCTGATCGTCAGCGTGGGCGCCATGAGCGAACTGGCGCTCGACGTGTCGAACCGGCTCGGTGCACAGGGCATCAGCTCCACCGTCATCGATCCGCGCTGGCTCCTCCCGGTCCGCCGCTCGGTCATCGACCTGGCCGCCGAGCACCGGATCGTGATCGTCATCGAGGACGGCGTCCGTGCCGGCGGCGTGGGGTCCAGGATCCGCCAGGAGATGCGGTCGGCGGGCGTGGACACCGCCCTCAACGAGGTGGGCCTCCCGGTCGAGTTCCTCGACCACGGCTCGCGTGGCCAGGTCCTCGAGCGCGTGGGGCTGACCGCGCAGAAGATCACGCACGACGTCGTCGCGCAGGTTCTCGGCACGAAGGTGCCGGTCGCCCGTCCGCTCGCCGGCGACCACGCTCCGGCCACGGACCAGTTCCCGCGCAGCTGACCTCCGGACGCCGCCGGGACGGTCCTCCCGGGACGCGTCCGGCGGGCGGCGGACGCTTCTTTCGAAGGGTGGTGTGAGACAATGGCGAAGGCTGGTGAGGGAACCACATTCCCCCGCCGGTCCAGTGACAGGCTTCCCGTTCCGCAAGCGACGCTCCCGTCCTACCGAGTCCGCCCCGTCGGCGGAAGTAGGCGGAATCCGCCGGCGGGACCCACCGTCCACCACGGCGGCTGAGTTGGAAAAGCGCCACTGGTCGTCGAGTGATTCAGCACCCCAATGACGGTGCGACCTCGGACGACATGACATCGACTTCCGGCCGGCCGCCGGGCGAAAGGCCCGCGGCCGGCCGACATACCGCCCCCGAGGGCGCTGGAATGTGGCCGGTGCCGCAGGGGCTTGGAGCGAGCACCTCATGGATCAGTCAGAACAGCAGGGGAACGACCAGACCGCCGCGGAAGCATCCGCCACCGTGCAGGACCCCGGGACTGCGGCCGCACCGGCGAAGACGCCGAGGAAGCGCCGCACGGCGAGTGCTCCGGCCGGAGCGCCACCCTCGGCGCCGCAGGCCGTACCCGACATCGCCGCCGGCGCGGCCGAGGAGACCGCCGCCCCGGTCCGCAAGCGGGCGCCGCGCGTCCGTAAGCCGGTCGTCGTCACCGATCAAACCGCCGTCGGCGACGGCGCGGCGGACGCCGCGGAGGCAGCGCCGGCCGCATCCGACGGTGCCCCGGCCGCCCCCGTCCGCGCACCCCGCACCCGCCGCCGGGCCGCCAGCGCCGAGGCAGGGCCCGCCAGTGCGCCCGCCGTCGAGCCTGCCGCGGGGCCCGCCGTGACGGCCGACCCCGCGCCCACCGAACCGGCCGTCCCGACCACCGCATCGTCCGCTGCCGACGACGCCCCCGCGGACGCTCCCGTCGCCCCGAAGCGGGCGCCTCGCACCCGCCGTCGTGCGGCCGTCGCCGATGCCGGACCCGCGCGCGCTGTCGAGGGCGCCGGCGAGGGTGCCATCGAGCCGGCCACGACTGCGGACGACACCGCGGACGCACCGGCCGTCGAAGCGGACGCAGCCCCCGAGGCCGTCGCGGAGGAGAAGCCGAGCCGGGGTCGCCGCACCTCCACCAGGAGCCGCAGCCGCCGCGCCGCGGAACCCGCACAGCAGGACGAGGAGGCGGGGGACGCTCCCGCCGCAGCGCAGTCCGCCTCCGGGAACGCCGCACCGGCCGCCGCCGCCCCGACGGCCGCGGACGCAGCCGAGGGTGCCGGTGCGGACGAGTCGGAGGAGACCGCGGCCGGCGATCGCCTCGATCCGTTCGCCATCCCGGAATCCCCGCTGTCCCTCCTGTTCCACGCGCCGGACCTCACCACGGTGTCCGTGCCCGCCGTGAAGGTCGCGCCGCCGCGCGAGGAGGAGGCCGGCGAGGAGGCGTCCGAGGAGTCCGGCCGCCGCTCGCGCCGCAGCCGCCGCAGCAGGGGCCGCAACCGGGGCGATGCCGGCCAGGCCGATGCCGGCGCCGAGGACACCGATGAACAGGGGCCGGAGGGCTCCAACGGGAACGGACCCGAGAATGGCGGCAGCGTCACGTCCCGCCGTCGTCGTCGCCGCCGTCGGGGAGACCAGGACCTCGAACTCACCGGCGGGGAGGACGACGACCCGCCCAACACCGTCACCCGCGTCCGTGCGCCGCGCCAGGCCAGCGAGCCCGTCTCCGACCGCGTGACCAGCGTGCGCGGATCGACGCGCCTCGAGGCCAAGAAGCAGCGCCGCCGCGAGTCCCGCGACACCGGTCGCCGCCGCCAGGTCATCACGGAGGCGGAGTTCCTCGCACGCCGCGAGTCCGTCGATCGCCAGATGATCGTCCGCCAGTCGGACGACAGGATCCAGATCGGCGTGCTCGAGGACGGCATCCTCGCGGAGCACTTCGTGTCCAGGACGCAGCAGGACTCCCTGATCGGCAACGTGTACGTGGGCAAGGTGCAGAACGTGCTGCCGAGCATGGAGGCCGCATTCGTCGACATCGGACGCGGGCGCAACGCCGTGCTCTACGCCGGCGAGGTCAACTGGGACGCCGCAGGCCTCGACGGCCAGCCGCGCCGCATCGAACTCGCCCTGAAGTCCGGGGATCCCGTCCTCGTCCAGGTCACGAAGGACCCCGTGGGACACAAGGGTGCCCGGCTCACGAGCCAGATCTCCCTGCCCGGCCGCTACCTCGTCTACGTCCCCGGCGGTTCGATGACGGGCATCTCCCGCAAGCTGCCCGACGTCGAGCGGAACCGGCTCAAGCGCATCCTCAAGGACCGCCTCCCGGAGAGCGCCGGAGTGATCGTCCGCACCGCCGCCGAGGGCGCCAGCGAGGAGGAGCTGACCCACGACATCAACCGCCTCCGCGCGCAGTGGGAGGAGATCGAGCGCAAGGCCGGCTCGACCAAGACCCTCGCGCCCGAACTGCTGTACGGCGAGCCGGACCTGACCATCAAGGTGGTCCGCGACGTCTTCAACGAGGACTTCTCGAAGCTCGTCGTCTCCGGCGAGGACGCCTGGGACACCATCGAGGCCTACGTCATGTACGTGGCGCCGGACCTCGTGGGCAGGCTGGAGAAGTGGACCAGCGAGGAGGACATCTTCGCGGCGTCCCGCATCGACGAGCAGATCTCGAAGGCCCTGGAACGCAAGGTCTACCTGCCCTCCGGCGGATCCCTCGTGATCGACCGCACCGAGGCCATGACGGTCGTCGACGTCAACACCGGGAAGTTCACGGGCAGCGGCGGCAACCTGGAGGAGACCGTCACCAAGAACAACCTCGAGGCCGCCGAGGAGGTGGTCCGCCAGCTGCGCCTGCGCGACATCGGCGGCATCATCGTCATCGACTTCATCGACATGGTGCTGGAGGCGAACCGCGACCTCGTCCTGCGGCGTCTCGTGGAATGCCTCGGACGTGACCGGACCAAGCACCAGGTCGCCGAGGTCACGTCACTGGGACTCGTCCAGATGACGCGCAAGCGCATGGGCACCGGCCTGCTCGAGGTGTTCGGCGAGGACTGCGAGCACTGTGCGGGACGCGGTGTCGTCACCTACATGGAGCCGGTGGAACACCGTCGGCCGACGGCCGGCGAGAGCCAGCAGCAGCCGCGCCAGGACAGGCCCTCCCGGAACGAGCGCAAGCGCAACCGCGGCCGCGGGGGCCAGCAGGACGACGTCGTGGCGCCCGCCGCGGCGCCCGTCGTCGAGAGCCCCGACCGCGCGGCGAAGGCCGAGGCGGCCCGCGCAGCCCTCGCGAGCATCGCCGCCGCGACCCACCACGCCCACGAGGAACCGGCCCGGCAGGACGTCGCCGAGCCGGACGTGCAGGTGACGGAGGCCGTCCTGACGATCAACGGTGAGACGGTCACCCTGCCCCGGGCCGAGAGCCGCCGGCGGGAGGTCCAGCAGGACGTCGAAGCCCCGGCCACCCGCCTGACCCTCGACAGCCTCAGCGAGGCCTTCAACCGGAAGCCCGCCGCTGCGGAGACCGCCGGCCAGGAGACCGCCGGCCAGGAGACCGCCGGCCAGGAGTCGGCCGGCCGGGCGCCGGTGGAGACGCCCCGCACGGAACCGGCGACGACGCGGACCGTCGGATCGGCAGGGACACCCCCTGCAGCAGTCTCCGGGCCTGCCTCCGGCGGCACCACCCGCGCGTCGCGTCCTCGGCGTCGGGTGGCCCGCAGCGCGCAGGGCGCCGCGGACACGGCCATCGAGACGCAGGGTGCGGACGCCGCCGTCGAGCCGGCCGGGACCCGGCACGTGGCGAAGGCCGCAGCGCCCGCACCGAAGCCGGAGGCCTCCGCCGCCGAGCCGCTGATCTTCGGCGTCGGGGTGCCTGCCTCCGAGCTGTAGGGGCCACAGGAACGGCGGGCGGCACGGCCGCCCCCTGATGACGAAGCAGCGCCGCTCCCGATGAGGGGCGGCGCTGCTTCGTTGCTGGTGCGTGTGGCGCGTGATGCCCGCGCCGCAGTCAGGTGCTCGCGTCGGCCGTGCGGAAGCGGACCGGCGGGCCGATCCCGGCCGGCGTACCGTGACGGCCGGTGCCGGCTGCAGGATGCGCGGCGGGCTGACGCTCACTGCCAGGCCCGGAGCGCTCCGTGTGTTCCGGCGTCACCTCCGCCCCGCCCTAACCCTGCCGGGCCTTCATCCGGGGATTCTTCTTGTTGATGACGAACGTCCTGCCGCGTCGCCGGACGATCTGCGCTCCGGGGGTCTTCTTGAGGGCTCGGAGGGAATTGCGGACCTTCATGGTGCTCCTTCAGGGTTGGTGGTGCGGGTGGTGTTACGGGTCGGTGTCGCCGAAGAAGCGGCGCCCAGGAGATGCAGTTCCTCGTCGGTGAGGGCACAGGCCTCCAGCAGGGTCATGATGTCGTCGTCGTCCAGCTCGTCGCCGGTCAGGGCCAGGTGGGTGCCCCGGCACCACTGTCCGTGCCGCGCATCGGCGCTCCAGGCGCCGGCGTCGATGAGGGAGATCCGCGGGCCCACTCCCTGGACGGCGACGCGGGCGTCCACGCCCGCGATCCAGACGTTCCCACGGATGAAACAGCAGCCTTCCGAGATGGCGCCCAGGGCGGTGCGGAACCGTTCGGGATGCAGCGGGCGGGCCACCCGGCACTCCACGGTGCGGAACTCCGTCGACGAACTCCCGGGCGCGTGCACGATGCCGGGCAGGCTGCGCGCATGCGCCGCCGCGCCGTCGTACACACCCCGTGTACCGATGAATCTTCCGGTTGCACCGGACACGTCGGTCTCGCCCGGGGCCGTCACGACAGTGGCGTGGGGCGCGAGTTCGCCGATGAGCTGCAGGCCCCGACGGCGCAGGGTCGGATCCTCCGGAAGGAGCTCGCTCCTGGTGGGGAGGACGGTGTCGGCGAAGAGGAACTCGCCGATCAGGAACTCGCCCGGTGTGCGGGTGTCCTCCGGCACCGCCGTGTAGCCGGAGGCGAACAGGGTGTGCTGGTCCCACAGCTGGTCCTCCACGTCCTCCGGCCGGACGGCCAGAGCCACGGTCTCCACCGTGAAGGCCCGCGGTGCGACGGAGCGGAGTCCATCGATCGCGCCCTCGGCCGTGGTTCCGGGTGGCAGCCCCACGACGGCCCGGGTGGCACCTTCGTCGGACAGGCGCAGAAGTGTGGGTGCGAGGTCGAACCGCACCGTGCAGCTCAGGCACCCGTGTTCCAGGATCATCGACTCCCGCTCGGTGACGTCGCCGCCGACGTGCACCCGACGTGCCACGACGCCGCCATCGAGCAGGTCGTGCAGGACGACGGGGGTAGCGGCAGTGCCTTCCGCGAGGGCGAACGCCGCGCTGTTGCGGCTTAGTCCATCGAGGGACGTGACGAGGATGAGATGCATGCCCTCGACTATATGAGAACGATTCTCATAAATAAAACGAGGGTCGTCATCGGGCGAGCGGGCAGCGCGCCGAGTCGGTCGTGTTGCTAATGAGAAGCATTTGCATTTATGGTGACGTCATGCCGATCAACTCCCGCATCTTCTCCCTGTCCTCCGCCGTCGTGGCGGCACTGGTACTGACCTCGTGTTCCACCGCCGTGTCCTCCGACTCCGGCACCGATCCATCCACCGCCCCCGCCGGGAACAGCGCGGAGAGCGCCGCGCCGGCAACGGCCTCCGAGGGAGCCGGTGATCGGCAGCGCGTCGATGCGCTGGCCCCTCGCGCGGTACTGACGTACGACGGCGGCGTGATGACCGTCGACACCGAAAGTGGCGAGGTGCTCTCCGACACCGAGACGGAAGGCTTCCTCCGACTCAACAACGCCGGCGACGGACGGCACGTCCTGATCAGCGCCGACGACGGCTTCCGCATCTTCGACACCGGCCTGGTCGCTGAATCCCACGGGGACCACGATGACTACTACGTGCAGGCGCCGGCGCCGACCGGCGCCACCGTGGAGGCATCCGAAGCCGGACACGTCGTTGCGCACGAGGGCAGGACGGCCCTCTTCGCGGACGGGAGCGGGGCCATCACCGTCGTGGACTCCGCCGCATTCAGCGACGGCGAGGTGAGTGCGGACGAGGTCGAGGAACACTCCACGGACGCTGTGCACCACGGTGTCGCCGTACCCCTCAGCAGCGGGGACCTCCTCCTGACGCAGGGCACGAAGGAGTCCACCACCACCGTCCAGGTCCTTTCCCCGGCGGGCGAGGTCCTCGCGGAGACGACCGATTGCCCGGGCGTGCACGGAGAAGCCATTGCGATGCCCACGTCGACGGGAGACGTCGTCACCCTGGGGTGCGAGAACGGGCCGGTGGTCTTCCGCGACGGTGCGTTCCACAAGGTGCCGGTGGAGGAGGCGTACCAGCGGTCGGGCAATCTCTTCGGCAGCCACGAGTCGCCGATCGTACTGGGTGACTACAAGATCGACCCGGATGCCGAGCAGGAGCGCCCCACCCGCATCGGCCTGATCGACACGGCCACAGCATCGATGACGACCGTCGATCTCGGGTCGGCGTACTGGTTCCGCTCCCTCGCCCGTGGGGCGGAGGGCGAAGCCCTCGTACTCACCTACGACGGGCAGCTGAACATCCTCGACGAGCAGACCGGGGGCATCATCCACGAGGTCGAGGTCGTCCAGCCGTGGGAGGAGCCCGAGGAATGGCAGTCTCCCGCACCGACGGTGAAGGTCGGCGCCGACGGATTCGCCTACGTGACAGAGCCGGCAGCCAGGAAGCTGCACGTCGTCGACGTCGCCGCCGGGACACTCCTGTCCAGCATCGACCTGCCCGAGGTTCCGAACGAGCTCGCCGTCGTGACCGGCGACGCGGAAGCGTCCGACCACGACCACGACCACGGTCACGGTCACGAGCACGCGGACGACGAGGACCACGCCGAGGGCGAGAAGTAGGTTCATCCACGAAGCCGCGACGGTCCGATCCGGGCCGTCGTGGCGTCCTGCCCTGCGAAGCGCACCGTCCGCACCCCCGACCGAGGACAACCAAGATACCCCTTCCACCCCGCGCAGTCCTGCTGCCTCGCGCGTCGGCCGACCGGCCGCTGATTTGCGGGAAGAGGAGGTACTGCCGTAATCTTGACCCTCGGTGCATCCGCCTGTTAACTGGCGTGTCCGTGGGTATCCGTCAGGGATTCTGACCCGTCAGATCCTGACGACGCCATCGGCTCCAGGGTTCGGTGTCATGGACACGGAGCGGGGCAGGCGCGGAGGGCGACCTCAGGATTGCTGTCGAGGCGCACCCTAGTTTTTTCATCAGAAGTCAAGATTGTCGAGAGAAGTGAGTTCCCAAGTGGTGTACGCGATTGTCCGCGCAGGCGGCCGCCAAGAAAAGGTTTCTGTAGGAGACCTCGTTACCCTTGACCGCGTCACCGGTCAGGCTGGAAGCACGTTCAAGCTCCCCGCCCTCCTTCTGGTAGACGGCGCCAAGATCACCTCCGCAGCGGAGGACCTCGCAAAGGTCACCGTCACTGCCGAGATCGTCGAGAATCTTCGTGGACCGAAGATTGTCATCCAGAAGTTCAAGAACAAGACCGGCTACAAGAAGCGCCAGGGTCACCGTTCGGAACTGACCCGCGTCAAAATCACAGGTATCGCGTAGTCCCTTCGGGCTACCGATCGGTTCCGTAGAACATCCCAGCGAAGGCAGGCATAACCCATGGCACATAAAAAGGGCGCAAGCTCCACTCGCAACGGCCGCGACTCCAACGCGCAGTACCTCGGCGTGAAGCGCTTCGGTGGCCAGGTCGTCAAGGCCGGCGAGATCATCGTCCGCCAGCGCGGCACCCACTTCCACCCGGGCGCCAATGTCGGCCGCGGCGGCGACGACACCCTCTTCGCACTCGAGGCAGGTGCCGTGGAGTTCGGTACGCGCCGCGGACGCAAGGTCGTCAACATCGTGGGCGCTGCAGCAGAGTAATTCTGCGCACGGTACACCAGGCATTTCGGGTGGGGTGAGCCTCTACGGCTCGCCCCACCTTTCTTTTAAGCCGATTAGACTCGGCACAGTGAAGCATTTGTAGAAGGAGATCAACGTGGCGAGCTTCGTTGACCGCGTAGTCCTGCACGTATCCGGCGGCACCGGCGGCCACGGCTGCGTGTCCGTCCACCGCGAGAAGTTCAAGCCCCTCGGCGGGCCCGACGGCGGCAACGGCGGCGACGGCGGCGATGTCATCCTCCGCGTCGACCACCAGACCACGACCCTGCTCGACTTCCACCACGCACCCCACCGGCACGCCACCAACGGCGGCAACGGGATGGGCGACTGGCGGGGCGGCAAGAGCGGGGAGACCCTGATCCTGTCCGTCCCCGACGGCACTGTCGTCAAGACGAAGGACGGCGAAGTGCTCGCCGACCTCGTGGGCGAGGGCACAGAGTTCGTCGCGGCGGCCGGCGGCCAGGGCGGACTCGGCAATGCCGCCCTGTCCTCCCAGAAGCGGAAGGCCCCAGGGTTCGCCCTGCTCGGCATCCCCGGGGACGAGCGCGACGTCGTCCTCGAGCTCAAGTCCATCGCTGACATCGCCCTCGTCGGCTTCCCCTCGGCCGGGAAGTCCAGCCTCATCGCCGCCATGTCGGCCGCCCGCCCGAAGATCGCGGACTACCCCTTCACAACGCTCGTGCCCAACCTCGGCGTCGTCGAGGCCGGCGACACGCGCTTCACCATCGCGGACGTGCCCGGCCTGATCGAGGGCGCGAGCGAGGGCAAGGGCCTCGGACACCACTTCCTCCGCCACGTGGAGCGGTGCGCCGCCCTGGTGCACGTGCTCGACTGCGCCGCGCTCGAGACGGACCGGGACCCCCTCAACGACCTCGCGATCATCGAACGCGAACTGGACAAGTACGCCGTCGACATGAGCTTCGCCGGGCCGGACGGCGACGTCGTGCCCCTGAACGAGCGCCCGCGCCTGATCGCGCTCAACAAGGTGGACGTGCCCGACGGCAAGGACATGGCCGGCTTCGTCCGCCCCGAGCTCGAGGCACGCGGCTACCGCGTCTTCGAGGTGTCCGCCTCCAGCCATGAGGGCCTGCGCCAGCTCGGTTTCGCCATGGCGGAGATCGTGGAGAACGCGCGCAAGGCGGTGGCTACCGCGCCCCCGCGGATCGAGCCCCCCGTGCTCCGCCCCCGTGGCGTGAACGCCGCCTCGTTCAGGATCCGCCACGAGGAGAAGGACGCCCTGCCGCTCTTCCGCGTGCTCGGCGAGAAGCCCGAGCGCTGGGTCAAGCAGACGGACTTCACGAACGACGAGGCAGTCGGCTTCCTCGCGGACCGCCTCGCCAAGCTCGGCGTGGAGGAACAGCTGTTCAAGACCGGCGCGAAGCCCGGTGACACCGTGGTGATCGGCGAGGGCGACGGCGTCGTCTTCGACTGGGAGCCGACCATGATGGGCGGCGCGGAACTGCTCGCCGGCCCCCGCGGGTCCGACCTGCGCCTCGCCGAGTACGTGCGGCCCACGCGCGAGCAGAAGCGCGAGGAGTACCAGGAGCGCAAGGACGCCAAGGCCGCGGCCCGCGCCGAGCTGGAGGCCGACCGCAAGGCGGGCATCTGGACCGAATCCGTGCAGAACCGCAAGCAGGCTGCCTCCGCCCAGAAGGGCGCAGACGCCGAGCCCGAGGACTAGGCTCCCTTGGCTGTGGACCATTCCCGGCAGCCCCTCGCGTCCCGCGAGGGCCTCGCCGCGGCGAACCGGATCGTCGTCAAGGTCGGCTCGTCGTCCCTGACCTCGGTCTCCGGCGGTATCTCCGGGGAGGCCCTCGTCCGGCTCGCCGACGTCCTCGCGGAGCGGCGCACGGCCGGAACCGAGATCATCCTCGTGTCCTCGGGCGCGATCGCCGCCGGGCTCGCGCCGCTGGGGCTGGCGCGCCGCCCGTCGCAGCTGTCGGCACAGCAGGCGGCGGCGAGCGTGGGACAGGGCCTGCTGATGGCCCAGTATTCACAGGCCTTCGCGGCGCACGGTGTCACCGTGAGCCAGATCCTGCTGACGGCGGACGACCTCATCCGCCGTTCCCACTACGCCAACGCGCACCGCGCCATGGAGCGGCTGCTGAACTTCGGCGTGGTCCCCATCGTCAACGAGAACGACACCGTGGCGAGCCACGAGATCCGCTTCGGGGACAACGACCGCCTCGCGGCCCTCGTCGCGCACCTCGTGAAGGCGGAGGCGCTCATCCTGCTGTCCGACGTGGACGCGCTGTACGACGGACCGCCGGGTGCCGGCGCCACCCGCATCCCGCACGTCGGGTCACCCGCTGACCTGGAGGGCGTCACCATCGGGCGCGCCGGGCGGGCCGGCGTCGGGACCGGCGGCATGGTCACCAAGGTCGAGGCCGCGACCATCTCCGCGTCCTCGGGGATCCCCGCGCTGGTCACGTCCACCGCGAACGCCGCAGCCGCGCTGCGCGGCGAGGACGTGGGGACCTGGTTCACGGCCACCGGCAAGCGCCAGCCCATCAGGCTGCTCTGGCTGGCCCACCTCGCCCGGGTCCTGGGCACGCTCGTGCTCGACGACGGCGCGGTGCGCGCCGTGGGGGAGCGGCGACGGTCCCTCCTGGCCGCGGGCGTCGTGGACGTGGACGGGGTCTTCGAGGCGGGCGACCCGGTCCAGCTCGTGGGCGGCGACGGGACGGTGGTGGGCCGCGGCCTGGTGAACTACAGCTCGGACGAACTGCCCCGCATGCTCGGCCGCTCCACGCACGATCTCGCGGAGGAATTCGGCGCCGAGTACGAGCGCTCGGTGGTACACGTGAACGACCTCGTGGTGCTCCAGGCGGCGCCGGCGTCATGAACAGCCCGTCCCCGGAAGCCGGTGCCGCTTCTCGCTAGACTGGGCGGATGACCGATCTGCAGGCCGAGACCACCGACCGCACCGACGCCGCGGCGTCGTCCTCCGATGAGCTCACCGACGCCGTCCACGCCATCGCCGACCGTTCCCGGGAAGCGTCGCGCGTCCTCGGCCGCGCCACGCGGGCCCGCAAGGACCGTGTGCTGCTGGCGGTCGCCGACGCCCTCGTGAGCCGACAGGACCTCGTGCTGGCCGCGAACCGCACCGACGTCGAGCGCGGCCGCGCGGCCGGGACCTCCGCGTACCTCCTGGACCGGCTGAGCCTCGACGCGGAGCGCGTGGGGAGGCTCGCCGAGGCGCTGGCGCAGCTCGCCGCCCTGCCGGACCCCGTGGGCACCGCCGTCCGCGCGGAGACCCTGCCCAACGGGCTCCGGATGAGCCAGGTCCGTGTTCCCCTCGGCGTCGTCGCCGCGATCTACGAGGCGCGCCCCAACGTGACCGTGGACATCGCCGGCCTCGCCCTGAAGAGCGGCAACGCCGTGATCCTGCGCGGCGGCAGTGCGGCCGCGGCCACCAACGCGGCACTCATCGGGATCATCCGTGACACCCTCGAGGACCACGGGCTGCCCGATGACGCCGTCCTCACCATCGACGAGTTCGGGCGGGAGGGTGCCCAGGTGCTGATGAAGGCCCGCGGCCGGGTGGACGTCCTGATCCCGCGCGGCGGGCGGGAGCTGATCCAGTCGGTCGTGACGACGGCGCGGGTGCCCGTCATCGAGACGGGCGAGGGCAACGTGCACATCATGCTCGACGAGAGTGCCGACGAGAAGATGGCGGTGGAGATCCTGCTCAACGCCAAGACGCAGCGTCCCAGTGTCTGCAACACCGTCGAGACCCTCCTCGTCCACGCCCGGTCGGCGGCAGCACCGGAGGTCCTCGCGGCGCTCGTCCGCGCCGGCGTCACGCTGCACGTCGACGAGCGGTCCCGCGGACTCCTTCCCGCCGGTACGGATGCGGCGACGGCGACGGACGACGACTGGGGGCGCGAGTACATGCAACTCGACCTCGCGGTGAAGACGGTGGACAGCGTCGACGACGCGCTGCGGCACATCCGGCGGTGGAGCACCGGGCACAGCGAGGCGATCATCACCAACAACCTCGCCTCGTCCGAGGAGTTCGTGGCAGGCGTCGATTCGGCAGCGGTCCTGGTGAACGCCTCCACGCGGTTCGTGGACGGCGGTGAACTGGGTCTGGGCGCGGAGGTGGGCATCTCCACCCAGAAGATGCACGCCCGGGGTCCGATGGGCCTGGCCGAGCTCACGACCACCAAGTGGATCGTGCAGGGGGCAGGGCACGTGCGCCGGTGAGGCTGACCGGCGGGGGAGTCGGCCTCCCGTTACGCGTACCATGGGACCTGACGACCGCGCCGGTCCGCAGCGGACCGGCACACCCTGAATCGACAGAGGATTGACGATGCTCTATTCGCTCGGCAGCGCACTGCTGGCCACCGAAGCCGTGGAACACCACACCGAACTGCCCATGTCCCCGCTCACCTACGGACTGATCGTCATGGGCATCCTGCTCACCCTGATGATCGTCACCGTGTCCTTCTCCAACGTGCGGAACCGCCACGAGGCCGTCGAGGAACACCTCGACCCCCACCGGCAGCACACCAACAAGCACGACCACGGCCAAGCGAACCCTCACTAGCGTCCAGATGGCAGCAGATACTTCCGGGCGGGACGTCATGGGCGGCGCCGGGCAGCGGCACGCCGACGGATCGCCGTGGCGCCTCGGGGTAATGGGCGGTACGTTCGACCCGATCCACCACGGGCACCTGGTCGCCGCGAGCGAGGTCGCGTCCGAGTTCGACCTGGACGAGGTGGTCTTCGTCCCCACCGGCCAGCCGTGGCAGAAGGCGGACAAGGACGTGACCGCCGCCGAGCACCGCTATTTGATGACGGTGATCGCGACGGCGTCGAATCCCAGCTTCACCGTGAGCCGCGTGGACATCGACCGCCCGGGGCCCACGTTCACGATCGACACCCTGCGCGACCTGAAGGCCGAGCGGCCCGAGGCGCAGCTGTTCTTCATCACCGGTGCCGATGCGATGGCCCAGATCCTCACCTGGAAGAACGCGGAGGAACTGTGGTCCCTCGCGCACTTCATCGGGGTGACGCGTCCCGGGCACGAGCTCGACGCGCGGGGTCGCGACGTGAGCCTCCTGGAGGTGCCCGCGATGGCGATCTCGAGTTCTGACTGCAGGCACCGCGTGGGCGAGGGCAAGCCGGTCTGGTACCTGGTGCCCGACGGCGTGGTGCAGTACATCGCGAAGCACCGCCTGTACCGGCGGGCCGGACTGCCCGTACCCGCCCCGGCATCGGAGCAGGGGGACGAACCCGTCCCTGCGGCGGAACGACGGCGTCGGGGAAGCCCGAGCCCGGTACACCTGCCGACCAGGTAGACCAGCACAGAGCTAGGTGAACAACAGCGCGCACGGATCACCGGGTCTCATACAACGGACCGTGCCACGTCACGAGGGGCCGGACATGGCGGTGGGGGACAGTTCGACGGATGTCGACGTGCAGGACGACGGCAAGGGGCGGGTCGAGATTCCGACGCGCCGCCAGCTGCGGCTCCAGCGGGTCGACGGGCGCGCAGTGGCGCCGGATCCCGATCCGTATCCGGCGGACCGGAAGGGACCGGAGGGCAGCAGGCCACCGCTGCCCGGCGGGCGCAGGGCTCGCCGTCAGCAGGCCGAGACCGGGGCCCTTGCCCGGGTCGCCTCCGAGACGGACGCCCGTGCCGCGTCCCCGTCGATCGCCGAGGACGCCGAAGAACACCTCGCCGGCCTGCAGGCAGCCGGTGCGGACGATCCCTTCGCCGTCGACCCCGCCGTGCTGGCGCAGCAGAAGGCGCTGGCCGCCCGCGCAGCGGCCCTGAATGCCCGGGCGCGCAGGACGCAGGAGGTACCGGAGCAGACACGGCTGGACATGCCGTCGCCGACCGACCCCGCCGCAGCACACAACCTGTCGTTCATCACGCCACCGGAGTTCGTGCGGGCGCCCGGCAGCACGCAGTCCGTCCTGCGGGCACCGAGAACGTCCTCCATCCCCGTCGTCCTGCCGCGCCCCGAACGAGCGGACGGCGAGGTGCCGGGGCCGACCGCTGGACCTGCGGAGGGTGCGCCTGCCGAGACGGACACCGAGCCCGTCGGAGCGCGCGATGCCTTCGGCCTGGACCCCCTCGACGCGGTGACCGCGGGCCTCGGGCGGCTGCGGCGGGTGCGGTATCTGCAGTACTCGGTACTCGTTGTGGGCGCGACGGCGCTCGTGACCGGGATAATGATGACAGTCAGCTCCCTCAATGGGTGAAACTGCTGGCCACACACAAGGAGATCAGTGAGCGCTACCGAACAGTCCATTGGCATAGCCCGCACCGCGGCGCATGCCGCAGCGGACAAGATCGCCCAGGATATCGTCGCCATCGACGTCAGCGACAGGCTCGCGATCACGGACATCTTCGTGATCGCCTCCGCGCCGAGTGAGCGGCAGGTCAACGCGATCGTCGACGGCATCGAGGAGGAGCTCGCCAAGCAGGGCCTGAAGCCCGTGCGTCGCGAGGGTCGCAGTGAGGGCCGCTGGGTGCTCCTCGACTACGCCCAGGTCATCGTCCACGTGCAGCACGAGGAGGACCGCGTGTTCTACGCGCTCGACCGGCTCTGGAAGGACTGCCCTTCCGTGGACCTCGAGCTCGGCGAGGCACTGCAGAGCTCGCCGCAGGCTGCAGCGTCCGACGTCGTCCCGGAGTGACGCGGAACCCCCACGCTCATCCCGCGGCCCGGCGCATCGTCTTCTGGCGGCACGGCCGCACCGAGTGGAACCACGCGGGCCTGTTCCAGGGCCAGGAGGACATCGACCTGGACGAGACCGGACGCGAGCAGGCCGTGTGGGCGGCCGAGGTGCTGGCGGCGCGGGAACCGTCGATGATCGTCTCGTCGGACCTGCGCCGTGCGGCTGACACGGCGTGGACGCTGGGGGAGCTCACCGGTTTGCCGGTCTTCTACGACGAGCGCCTGCGCGAGACGAACGCCGGATCCTGGCAGGGGCTCTCCTTCGCCGAGATCGACGAGCAGTTCCCGGACGACAACGCCTCCTGGCGGGGCGGGGACCCCGAGGTGCGAGCCGGCGGGGCCGAGAACCGCATCGAGGTGGGGGAACGCATGCTCGCCGCCGTGACGGAGGCCGTGGAGCAGATCGGTCCTGCCGAGATGCTCGTCGTGGTCAGTCATGGTGGATCCATCAGGGCGGCCCTGGCTGCCCTGATGGGATTGCCGCCGGAGCGCTGGGGAGCCCTCGCGGGGCTGTCCAACTGCCACTGGTCCGAAGTGCACGAGGTGGTGGACAGGGCCGGGGCCCTCTTCTCCTGGCAGCTGACCGAGCACAACGTGGGGCTGGGGTCCCTGCCCGAGGAGCCGCTGGAGGGCTGACCGGGTGCGGGAGAGCCGATTTGGCGAAGCCGCCAGAATTCACTAGACTGATGGAGTTGCTTCGGCCGGTTCGACCGGGAGATGCAGTGCAATTCGGGGCTATGGCGCAGCTGGTAGCGCACCTGCATGGCATGCAGGGGGTCAGGGGTTCGAATCCCCTTAGCTCCACAACGAACCGCCGGACCACAGGGTGAAAACCCTTGGTCCGGCGGTTTTTCGTTGTGCCACTTCCGCCGATCTGCCGTTGCGTGCCGGCTCAGGCTCGAAAGTGAAGCAGCATCAGAAGCCCCGGGCGAGCGGTCAGCCGCCGACGGGCGCTTCCGGGGTCTCGGTGGGTGCGGGCTCGGTGGGAGCCGGGGTCTCGACCGGCGCGGGCTTCGTGGCCTGCTTCTCGGCGATCTCCGCCTTCTTCGCCGCGACCCGTGCTTCCGCGGCAGCCTTGTTCGCGGCGGCGCGCTCCTTGTTCGCGGTCACCTTGAGTGCGGCGGCGGCCTTCTTGGCGGCGGCGGTGGACTTCGCGGTGATCTTCTTCGCCTCCGCAACTGCCTTCTTCTCGGCGGCGATCGCCTTCGCCTCGGCCGACTTGGCAGCCGCAGCGAGCTTGTTCGCCACGGCGCGCTCCTGCTGGGCGGTGGGCTGCATCGTCACGGTCGTCGACGGCGACGATGCCGTGGTGAGGGAAGGTGCCGCGGTTGCAGCCACCACCCCGGATCCTCCGATGAGGCCTGCCGCGAGGACGACGGCGGCGATTCTGGAACTAGTACCCACAGTGGTGCTCCGTTTCTGATGCTGGTGATTGTTCGGCCTGGTGAGTCAGGCACTCGCTTCAGGCTAGACAGCAATCACTTCTCGGCGGGTCATGAACCGGGCAGGAATGGCGCAGGGTCTACGCAGGATTATCGGATCGCTGCTCGTCCGGTCGCGTTTCTGGTGACCAACGGCCCGGTTCAGAACCGGCGATCGGCGCTACGATGACCACCTTCGATGAGGTGGTCGGCATGATGGGTAGCACGCTCCGGCGAATGGTCTTGGCTGTGGGCACATCGCTCGCCCTCCTGTTCGGCTTCGTCACGATTGCACCGCCGGCCCAGGCCGCACCCCTGTACGGGCACGACATCTCCTGGCCGCAATGCCCCACCTCCGTCGGCGGGTACGGTCTCCCGCTGCCACCCGTCTCCACCCAGTTCGTCGTCATCGGGCTGACGAAGGGCCTGCCCTTCACGGAGAACCCGTGCCTGGCGAGCCAGGTCGCCTGGACCAGGACCAACAGCAAGAAGACCCACGCCTACGCCATGGCTGCGTATCCCACCGCAGCGCAGCTGAATACCTACGGGACGCGCGGTCCGTGGGCGGCGACTACCCGGGCCGCTCGGCTCTCGAACGTGGGCTACGCCGAGGCGCAGTTCGCCGTCGCAAGCATGACCAGGGTCGGCTTCCGTCCGCCGGTCGTGTGGATCGACGTCGAACCACGGCCCGCTCAGCCCTGGCCCACGGGCACCGCTGCCCAGCAACGGGACAACCGCCTCATCATCGAGGGGATGATGCGCGGCCTCCGCGACGCAGGATTCTCCTACGGCCTGTACTCCTTCGCAGCGGGGTGGGCCGACATCACCGGGTCGTGGCGGTTGCCCGGGGTGCCGGTATGGGCCACCGCCGGGCGGCTCGACTACCCGGGTGAGGCGCTGGACCGATGCCGGCAACCCAGTTTCTCGGGCGGCCGGGTCTACCTCGCCCAGTGGTACGACGACACCCGGGACTACGACCTGACGTGCGAACCGTACGCGTTCACGCCGCTGGCCGTCCCGGCCTCGACCCTCTCGCGGTCCACCGCCGACTTCGACAGCGACTGGAACACCGACCTCCTGGCCCGTGTCACCGCGACCGGAGACCTCCGGCTGTATCGGGGGAAGGGGACCGGCGGGGTGTGGCCCGGCGTGCGCATCGGAACCGGCTGGTCCTCGATGAGCGCGCTCGAGACGCCCGGAGACTTCGACGGCGACGGGAAGGCCGATGTGCTGGCCCGTGAAGCGGCGACCGGGTATCTGTGGCTGTACCGGGGGAACGGCACCGGTGGCTGGTTGCCGCGGGTGCGGGTGGGCAGCGGCTGGAACATCTTCACCTCCATCGTGGGCCCCGGGGACTTCAACGGCGACCAGTTCGTGGACGTCCTCGCCCGGGAACGCATCACCGGATATCTGTGGCTGTACCCGGGGAACGGGCGGGGCGGGTGGTTGCCGCGGGTACGGGTGGGCAGTGGGTGGAACGCCTTCACCTCCATCGTGGGGCCGGGCGACTTCAACGGGGACGGACAGGTGGACGTCCTGGCGCGTGAGGCGGCGACGGGCTACATGTGGCTGTATCCCGGCACCGGCAAGGGAGGATGGCTGCCGCGGGTGCGGGTCGGCAGCGGGTGGAACGCGATGACCGCTGTGATGGGCCCCGGAGACCTCAACGGCGACCGCACGGCCGACGTCGTGGCGCGGGACGCCCAGGGCTACTTGTGGCTGTACCGGGGCAACGGTTCGGGCGGATGGCTGTCCCGGGTGCAGGTGGGCACGGGGTGGAACGGCATCAACGCCATCTTCTGAGACTCCGCCTCAGGAGCTCCGGACCGCCGCCAGGGCGTCCCGCACCGCGTCGACGGCGACCGTCGTGTCGTCGTCGTCCGTACTCCAGTTGCTCACCGAGATCCGCAGGACGTCCCTGTCCCGCCACCGCGACCCGGACATCCACACGCGGCCGTCGGCGATGATCCGGGCCGTCACCGCCCGCGTGGTGGAGTCGTCGCCGAAGGCCAGCGAGACCTGGGTGTAGGAGACGTCGTTGAGCACCTCCACACCCTCCAGCGCGGCCAGCCGGTCGGCCAGCTGCCGGGCGTGGGAGACCAGCCCCCGGACCTGACCGGCGACGCCGTCCCGACCCAGCGACCGGAGTGCCGCCCACACGGGAACGCCGCGAGCGCGCCGGGACAGTTCGGGAACGGTCTCGAAGGGGTCCGCCGGTCCGTCCGTCGCGTGGACGAGGTAACTCGCGTGCACGCCCATGGCCGCCCGCAGTGCGACGGTGTCCCGGACCATCACGATCCCGCAGTCGTACGAGACGTTCAATGTCTTGTGGGCGTCGGTGCCCCACGAGTCCGCGCCCTCGACCCCTGCGGTCAGGGCTCCCAGTTCCGGCACGGCGGCGGCCCACAGCCCGAAGGCGCCGTCCACATGGACCCACGCGCCGTGGTCCCTGGCGACGGCGACGGCCTCCAGGAACGGGTCGAAGGCGCCGGAATGCAGGTTGCCCGCCTGCAGGCAGACCAGCAGCGGCACGCGGCCCGATCCGCCGGATCCCTCGTGCCGCGCGACGGCACCCAGGGCGCGGTGCAGATCCATCGGGTCGATGCGGCCCTGCCTGTCGACCGGAACCGCCGTGGGCCGGCCCAGCCCCAGGTAGCGGAGGCCGAGATCGATCGTGTCGTGCCGCTCCCTGCCGACGAACGTGTGGATCCGAGGCCCGCCGGTGAGCCCCTCGGCGTCCAAATCCCAGCCGGCGTCGGCCATCAGCCGCCACCGTGCCGCGGCGAGGCCCGTGAAGTTCGCCATCGTGGCGCCCGTCGTGAAGCCGACGTCGGCTTCCGGAGGTAGACCGAGGAGGTCGAGCAGCCATCGCCCGGCGGCTTCCTCGATGGCCGCGGTGGCAGGGGTTGCGAAGCGCATCCCGGCGTTCTGGTCCCAGGCGCTGACGAGCCAGTCCGCCGCCAGGGCTGCAGGCAAGGTGCCGCCGATGACCCACCCGAAGAACCGCCCGGAGGGCATGGCCATGAGCCCCGGTTCGGCTTTCGCGGCCAGGTGGTCCACCACATCGGACGCCGGGACCCCCGTGCGGGACAGGGGGCCGCCGAAATCCTCCGCGAGGTCGGCGGCGGTCCGGCTCGGCCCGACGCGCCGCTGGTCCTGGCTCTCCAGCCATCCGCGGGCGTGCCCGAACGCGGTGGCCAGGGCATCTCTGTAGTCTTCCTCCGGTGCTGACATAGCGGCATGCTACGCCCGAGATCCC
This sequence comes from Arthrobacter sp. Ld5, assembly GCF_051172775.1. Taxonomy (NCBI): domain Bacteria; kingdom Bacillati; phylum Actinomycetota; class Actinomycetes; order Micrococcales; family Micrococcaceae; genus Arthrobacter; species Arthrobacter sp. Ld5. The sequence goes on along the minus strand of NZ_JBPKBO010000021.1, from coordinate 30,566 downwards.
GCGACGGGCAGGGCTCAACGGACGGGCGTCCCGTCGAGGCCTTCCCTTCCTCCCCGGTTAGCCCTACAGTGTTTATTGTCAACGTGACAATAAACGAGGAGTGCACGATGGACGCAGTACTGGACTGGATGAACTCACCGGCAGCGACTCTGCTGGGAGCACCCGTCAGCTGGATCGAGGTCATCGGCTTCATCACGGGTGCGGCCTGCGTCTACGGCGTCGCCCGGCAGCGGACCTGGAACTGGCCGGTCGGCATCGTCAACAACCTGGCCTTCATGGTCCTGTTCTTCGGCGCCGGTCTCTACGGTGAGACCGTGCTGCAGGGGGTGTTCGCCGCCGTCGCCGTCTACGGCTGGTACAACTGGGTCCGCGGCGCCAGGGACACCGAGGCGACCGGCGACCTACCCATCCGCGACGCCGGTCGGACCGAGGTCCTCGCCGGCCTCGGCATCGTCGCCGCGGCGACCGCGGGCATCGCGATGATCCTCACCCACGGCACCGACTCCGAGGTGCCCTGGCCGGACGCCTTCGTCCTCGCGGCCTCCCTGCTGGCCACCTACGGGCAGGCCAAGAAGATCTTCCAGCACTGGTACGTGTGGATCGCCATCGACCTGGTGTCCATCCCGCTCTACCTCTCCCGCGGACTGAATCTCACCGCCATCCTCTACGTCGGCTTCACCGCCCTGTGCGTCTACGGCCTCGTCGACTGGAAGCGCACCCGCTCGGACGCGGGATCCGTCCCGGCCGTCGCGTCCGAGCAGGTGCCGGCATGACCCGCTTCGGGCAGGGCGTGATCATCGGGAAGTTCTACCCGCCCCACGCCGGCCACCGTCACCTCATCCGCACGGCCGCAGACCGCTCCGACCGGCTCGCCGTCGTCGTCCTCGGCAACCGCTTCGAGACCATGGCCCTCGCGGACCGCGTGAAGTGGCTCGCCGCGGAGTTCGACGCGACGAACGTGACCGTCATCGGCATGCCGAACGACTGCCCGGTGGACTACCGGTCACGAGCCATCTGGAAGGCCCACGACGAGGCGCTGCGCGTCGCGCTCAGGATGAGGAGCATCACGGACATCGACGCCGTCTTCAGCTCCGAGGAGTACGGTCGGCAACTGGCCGAGGACTTCGGCGCGACCCACGTCATGGTCGACGCAGCCCGGGCGGCCCACCCGGTGAGCGGAACGCTGTGCCGCGAGGACCTGGCGGCGACGTGGCGGACCATCATCGGGCCCGCCCGGCAGGACCTGGCCGTCCGGGTGGTCGTCGTCGGCGCCGAATCGACCGGCACCAGCACCCTCACCACGGCCCTCACCGCGCACTACCGGACCCGGTACCCCGGGCTCGTCGACGTCCCCGAGTTCGGCCGCCACTACACCTACGACAAGTTCGCCGCCGCGCAGGCCGCGGATCCCGACGCCGCTGTCGCCGATCTCGTCTGGACCGCCGAGGACTTCGCCGTCATCGGCGAGCGGCAGAACGAGATGGAGAACGAGGCAGCTGGTCGGTGCCCGCTGGTCATCGCCGACACCGACAGCCTCGCGACCACCCTGTGGGAGCGGTACTACCTGGGGGAGGGCAGTCATGGCTCCTATCGGGCCCTGACGCAGCTGCCGCGCCGGGACCTCTACCTGATCACGGACCACGAGGATGTGCCCTTCGAGGACGACGGGTGGCGCGAGGGGGAGCACCGCCGGGCGGAGATGACCGAGTGGTTCAAGGAGGAGCTGACCCGTGGGGGCCACTCCTGGATCCTCGTGTCCGGCGACCACGACCGACGCATGAGGACGGCAACGGCGATCATCGACCCGATCATCGCGCAGAGAAGCCGCTTCACCTCCCCGCCCTGGGCCGCCCGCACCGTTCTGGCAGGAGCGCCATGAGTGTCGGGGAAGAGCGCTTCCTCGAGGAGTACGAGCCCACCGACTATCCCTCCGTCGCGCTGACGGTGGACCTCGTCGTCTTCGCCGTCAGCGGGAACACGCTGCACGTGGCGCTCGTCCGCCGTGGTGAACACCCCTTCAAGGGGGACCTTGCCCTGCCGGGTGGGTTCGTCGGACGCGACGAGGACGCGCTGCGCGCCGCCTGGCGCGAGCTCGAGGAGGAGACCGGCCTGGACCTCGGTGCGCATCGCGCCCACGTCGAGCAGCTCGCCACCTACAGCTCACCCCGGCGTGACCCCCGCATGCGCGTCGTCTCCGTCGCCCACCTGGCGCTGCTCGCGACGGACGGCACCTCCCTGCCCGAGCTGGATCCGGGCAGCGACGCCGCGGCCGCCCGGTGGCATCCCGTCCATGCGGTCCTCGCCACCGAGTCCCTGGCCTTCGACCACCGTGAGATCCTCGCGGCCGCGCTCGAGCGCCTCGCCGGCAGGATCGAGTACACGCTCACCGCGGCGAAACTCCTGCCGGAGGAATTCGCCCTCTACCAGCTGCGGCGCGTCTACGAGGCCGTCTGGAACACCGATAGGCTCGACGCCGGCAACTTCACCCGCAAGATGACCGGCGCCCTGACCGACACCGGCCGGAAGGTCACCCGCTCCAAGGGCGCACCGGCTGCCGTGTTCACGGTCAGGAGCGAGTACCTCAGCCCGCCCATGACGCGCCCTTCTGGAGGGACGGACCAATGAAAGACCGGGCCGCGGGCCGCTCGGAGGCGGTGCGGGATCGCAAACCCATGGCATTCCGCGCGACCGCGTACTACCGGCTCTCCCGCTGGCGGCACCGTCGAGAGCGCGCCTTCACCTACGACGTCCTCTGGGACGACGGCACCATCGACCAGGACATCGACCTGGTGAAGGTCATGTACCGGGGGTCGGCGGCGGACTTCGCCGTCACCGAGGCCGGAATGATGGAGCACACGCCGGATACCGGCACCGGACCGTGGATCGCCGACAGCTACGGAATGCCCGTCGACGGGCCCGACTGGATCCAGTTCATGGCGGAGGAGCACGAGAAGCATGCCCGGGCAAAGGCAGTCGTCGCCGTCAGGGCCACCCGTGTGACCGAAGAGCACCGGACCCTCATCCTGCGAAGGATCGTGCCCCGCACGCACATCGCTTTCGATGTCCGGTACGCGGACGGGACGGTCCGTCACGACGTGAACCTCGACGCGGAGCTCAAGGGCGCCCGATACCCCGCGGACCGCCAGGCCACCGAGCGGGGCGCACGGGCGGCAGTCGGCCAGTGGGTGGATTACCCCTACGGTCGTCCGCTCCGCGCCGATGGCAGCCCGGACCGGTAGCACCCGGGTGCCGGGCCCGGCCCGTTCAACGCATCGGCGTCGGGGACGTGCGTCCGCAGCGCAGAAGCATCACCAGGCGTGACGCTCTAGATCCGACGCTTGTAATGGTCGTGCGTCAGTTTCAACTGCTCGGTCCAGAACGCGTACTTCCGCTCGCCCGACGCGTCCGGCTCGAGGTGGCCGAGGTGCTCGGCAAGGATGTAGAACTCGCTGCCGGGCTCCCGTTCCGCCTCCGAGAGCGTCGCGACCGATGAGAGCATGAACCGGCTGTGCAGGAGGTCGTCCTTCACGACGTCGGCGAGGAGGGTGCCGAGGGCGTCGCGTCCGGCATCCAGCGTGACGTCGAAGGGTTCCGCACCCGTGTCCTTGCTGATCTGTCGGGCCAGCTCCGCGTAGGTGATCAGTTCCTGTCGGCGGGCAGTGTGGACCATGATGCTGCGGGCGCCTTCCATGATGATGGCCCGGCCCTCGTCAGTGCGTGAGTGCGGCATGCTGCCCCTTCTGTCGGCTTCGGAAAGCCTATCGGTCCCAGCCGTATAGCTCTCCCTGCTCGTCAGGGGTGCTCGGGCATGCACCTCTGACGCACGTCATTCCTGTGAGGAACAGGCACGTCGACGCCGTCGGCATGTTCAGGAAGGGGAGCCGCGGTGTAAGGCTTGACCCATGAGGAGTCACCACGTGAGCCGGGTCATCAGGGCATCCCCGACGGCTGTCTACGATTTCGCGGCGGACGTCGGCAACCTACCGCTCTGGGCGGCCGGTCTTGCGCGGTCCAAGCCGGTGCAGGACGGCGCGGATCTGACTGTGGAGTCACCGATGGGGCGCGTGCGGATCCGGTTTGTGGAACGGAACCGGTTCGGGGTCCTCGATCACGACGTCGTCCTGCCGTCCGGCGCCATCACCACGAATCCGATGCGCGTCTTCCCCCACCCGGACGGCGCCGAGGTGATCTTCACACTTCGTCAGCTCGGGACCAGCGATGAGGAGTTCGCGCGGGACATCGAGATGGTCGAAGCCGACCTCGATCGTCTCGAAGACTTGATGAGGAACCTTCCCCGCAAGGGATCGGCAGCGGAGCACCAGCGGTGAGATTCCGATGCGCTGTGGAGAGGGACATCTTCGAGAGGTCAAGCGTAGAGCGGGTCGTAGTCCCACCACCGGCGTCCGAGCTGCCAGGAATGCCGGCCTCCTCGTGGGGATCGCCGGAACGCGACCGGCCGGTGCTGACTCTCAGCTACAGGACGCCGGGCGGAGGTCAGGCGGCGAGCTCATGTTCGGCGATCAGCGCGAGGCGGCGAAGGGAATGCTCGTCGGATGGTGAGAATGGACGTGCTCGCTGGTCGATGGCGCAGAGGGTGCCGACGGTCCATCCGTCGGGGCTTCGGAGCGGGTAGCCGGCATAGAAGCGGATGAAAGGATCGCCCAGGACGAGGGGGCTCCACTTGAACTTCTCGTCGTGGAACGTGTCACGGATGATGAGTGGTCGTGAATTCTCGATGGCGGTGCTGCAGAAGGACCGGGCTTTCGGCATGTTCTGCTCCACCGGCCCGATGACGGATTTCAGGAACTGCCGCTCGTCGTCGATGAGGGTGACGATCGCAGTGCTGACCTGGAAGCGCTGCTGCGCGTTGCGGGTGATCCGGTCGAAACGTTCCTCGGGGCCGGTGTCGAGAAGGTGCGTACGCGTGACGGCGTCGAGGCGTGCCTGTTCTTTCTCGGCGTCGGACAGCAGGAACGCACCGGAGGCCCCCAGTTCGCGCCATGACATTTCGGGCGAACCGTCGGCGGCGTCGTGGGCGTCGTGAGGGACCGGGAGCGCCGGTGATGTCTGGCCGAGCACGTTGACGACATCGGCGAGCAGGTTGGAGTCGCGCGCCGACAGCTCGACCGAACCACTCAGGTACTCACGAACGGTCGCGACGGGAACAGTCCCGCCGTCGGCGAGGTAGCGCTCCATGATGTGGTCGATGTCCAGTGCCGCTGCGGCTATTGCCTGGAGCATGAGGGCCCGCTGCGGGCGTCCGCGCATACTGCTACCTCCATTTCACCGATGTCCTCCGGCCCTGGAGGGGGGCTTCCCAAGGCGGCCCGCAGGCTCTCATTAAACCAGCGCAGTGGAACAGCATCTCCCATGCCCGAAAGTGTCGGCCACGTCCATGACGCCGCCGTCCCCGACGCTCCGTGTCGACGGGGGTGGTGGACGAAGCCTTGTGAGACGGATTACATTCAGGGCAGAGGGTGCGGCACAATCGCCCTGGTCTCGGTCTCGCTCAGAAAGTCTCGTCATCTCTTCCATCCTGTCTCCCTCCAGCGGTGGTTTCACCGTGGAGCCGCGCAGATCATCCGGAGTCGAAAGCGCTTCTGCTTGTGTTGCAGGAGACGCAGGCATGAGCGCTCCTGATCTGACCGCGGTCCTTGTTGCGGTGGGAGGCAAGGACCAGGGAGCCTTCCAGATCCTGTACGAGCAATGCGCTCGCAGGGTGTACGGGGTGGTGCGAAGGACGCTGCAGAATCCGGAGAGCTGCGCTGAGGTGACGCAGGAGGTGTTCCTGATGGTGTGGGAGCAGGGCGACAGGTATCGGCCGGAGCTGGGCCATCCGATGTCGTGGTTGATGACCCTCGCGCATCGCCGTGCGGTGGATCGGCTTCGGGCAGACACCTCGCGGCGGGAGCGGGATGACAAATGGGCGCGGCGGAACGGGTCTGCCGGGACGGACGACGTCGCGGACGCGGTGTTGGTACGCCAGGATGTGGCGACCGTGCGGGACGCCATGGCCGTCCTGTCGCCCAGGCAGTATCAGGCGATCTCCCTGGCCTACTTCTCCCATCTGACCTATACGGAAGTGGCCGAGCGCCTCGGGCTTCCCGCGTCCACCGTGAAGACACGGATTCGGGACGGGATGAAGAAGCTCCGTGTGGTGATCGAGGCGAAACACGGAACCGACGCTCGCTAGGCAGCCGGGGTCCAGTAAGCACCACTGACAGGACGTTGATGACGAAGATCCAGCACAGTTCGACCGACACCGATGCCGGCGGCAGTACCGAACCGATGCCCCGGGCGGCACCGGTGCATCCGGCCTTCGTGAACGATCGCGCCGCCGCATGGCTGGGTGTGGAGGTGCTGCGGGCCGAGTTCGGCGACGTGCTGATCCGCATGCAGCTGCGCCAGGAGATGCTCAACGGGTACGGCGTGGCCCAGGGCGGAATGGTGACCGCCTTCGCCGATGTTGCATTCGCCCTTGCCTGCAATGATCCGAACGGCGACGGAAGCACGGTCACGGTGGCGTCGGGCCTGGACGTCAATTTCATCAATCCCGGATTCGCGGGACGCACATTGATCGCCCGTGCCGGTTTGGTCGGACTGAATGGCAGGAGCGGACTCTTTGACATCCGCGTCACGCAGGAGACCGCCGACGGCGGGGACGAAATCGTCGCCGAGATGCGCGGCCGCTCCCGCACCATTCCCAACCCCGGATACCGCGGCAAGTAGTACGAAGTCCGATAACGGTCAGAGTTCGCGCGGGAGCGGCCATGGGGCCCACGCATAACGATTGCAGCACTTCGACTCCGAAAGATATCCGGGTAATTCCTTCGAAGGTAATGTCCGCCGTGGGGGATGACGTAGTGCAAGGTTCTTGCCGGGTGATTCCTCGTCATGCCACTTCTTTCTCAGGAACCTCCGACAATGCCAAAACTGCCTTCTTTCGTCGCCCTCGCTTCTGTCGCCGTGCTGCTCGTAGGATGCGCCGGCCCCGCCGACGAACCTGCAGCGGCTCCCGAGCCCACCGCCTCGACTGAGTCGTCGTCGCCCAGCGCGTCCTCGGCATCGCCGGCAACGGCCTCCGCCGCACCGTCCAGGACTCCCTCCGCGGCACCGTCCGCGACCCCCTCCACCACGCCGTCCATGGAGCCGGCGGCTCCGGCTGCTCCACCCGCTCCGGCTCCAGCACCGGCTGCTCCGGCTCCAGCGCCCACCAGCGTCTCCGAGCCGTCGCCGATCGAGGTCGCCTCTGTGACGCCCCATCCCGAATGGGGTGCGGTGAGGGTGACCGTGGCGCAGGGCGCCTCGTTCACGATCCATGGCAGCGGTTACGAGCCCGGTCAGCAGATCCACATCAGCCTCGGGATCGAACAGACTGACAGCTTCGTGATGGACGAGCAGAGGGCTGTCGCCGACGCCGGAGGGAACTACAGCCTCACCATCACGATTGCGTCGGATCTTCCGCCGGGTGCCTACGGAATCCTGACCTACGTGGCGGATCACGGGCTGGGCGGCCCCGCGTTCGAGGCGACGAAGCGCTTTGCCGGCATCGACGTCGTCGCGTCCTGACCGGGACGCAGCGGCATCCGGTAGCAGCGAGCGGGGGAGCGGGGCGTCATGAATCCTTTGGGTCCGACGACGCACCGAGGATCCGCGCCGCCGCCGCCTCCGCAGCGAGCTGCTCGGCGGTCAGCGCCGTCCCGCTCAGGAAGCCGCTCCGGGCGAGCATCTCCCTGAGTTCACCGACGCCGTAGGGGCGGGGCCACCGGCTGTGCGCGACCACGTGGCATGTGGGGCAGAGCGGGACGAGGTCGACGAGCGGGTCGACGTCGTAGTCGGCGTCGACGTACTCCGGCGGGGTGATGTGGTGCATCTGCACCAGGGCGTCGCCGTCGAGCCCGTATCTCTGCTCGAAATCCAGGCCGCAGGCGTGGCAGGCGGCTCCTCGGTGGGCGACCACCGTCCTGCGCATCTCCGGGTCGCGCTCGAACCGGTTGGCCTGCACCCGTGTGCACGCGGTCGGCGGCAGGGATCCCGGGGCGGGCTCGAGGGACCCTGCGTCCGGAAGGCAGGCCTCCCGCCACACGGCACGCATCGCGGCCTCGTCCGTGCCATCGATCACGACCGGTCGCCCGACCGCGGCCAGGACCCCGGGCACGCGGTCCACGAGCCGCGGCAGCGGCAGCTGATCGCCGTAGGGGAGGAGTGCGTCGAAGTCGATCTCCACCGGCGTCGTCGTCACGTGCTCCGCCCCCGGGGCGCCGACGGCGGCGAGGATGCCGTGACCGATCAGGCCCTGTGCGGCCGGCGGACCCGTGAGGATCACCAGCCACACCTCCATGCCGCGCACCGCGACGACCGGCGAGGCGACGCCGGGTGAGAGGGTCCAGTGCTGCCGGACGACGCCGTCACGCCGCACGGCGTCGACGTCCGCCGCGTACGGGCGGTCCCACGGGGGTTCGCCGGGATTCCAGGGAATGATCACTGCCGACATGGGTCGAGTGTGCCAGATGTCCGCCTGCAGGGTTCAGCCCTGCTGCAACCACCCCTCGGCCTCGTCCCGCGCGGTGAAGAAGCGCACCTCGGCGCGGGCCTTCACGAGGAAGGCGGTGAGCACGAGGTCGACGGCGTCAGCCCCGAGGACCGCGACCCTGGCGGGGAACTCGTGGGCGAGGATGGCGGTCCTGGCCTCCCACGAGATCTCCTTGAGCGTCGTGACCTCCACCAGCAGGGGGAGGGCCGGGGAGCCGCACGCGGCCAGGATGGTTCCGACGCTCGCGATGTCGTCACGGTCGATCCTGATGCGCGGCAGCCAGCACAGGCGGATCATTCGTGGCGAGTCGGTGAGGGTGAATCGTCCCGTCCGCCGGTCCGCGAGCCCCCGCGCAGCACACCGCTGCATCACGTTCGCGTCCATCCGAGAGACCCCCTGAATCACGCGCTTCACCGCGCAGAGAAGAGCGCCACCGAGCCCGGATGTCACGGGCGGGCGGCAGGTCGCGCAGGAGCGCGGACCGGAGAGGGTTCGACGCCGTGTCCGGCGCGGATGGGTGGACCGTCGGGGGACTTCCCGGCAATCCCGTCAGGGAGCGGGCGGTGTCACAGCTTCCAGGGCGGCTGATCGTCCCAGAGCAGCAGGCTGTCGAAGCTGCCGATCACCTCGCGCACGCCGGGGGCCAGGACGGGGAGTCCGGCGTCGACTGCGATCAGCGGTTCATAATGCCGCAGTTCCGCCATCTCGTTGGCGAAGTGCAGGGCGCGCGCATGGTCCGCCGTCAGCCCCACTCCACCTGCTGCCACGGCTTCGAGCGCCGACTGCGCCCGGCCGAACCGGATGGCATGGGCGAGGTCGACCGCTGTCGTCTCGGGATCCTGTCCGGCTTCGGTCGCCCAGCTGCGCAGCACAGGGTCTTCCTTGAGATGCACGCTCGTCTGTTCCCATTCGGCTGCCATGACGTCCCCGCTGATCGTTGGCTGAAGTGAGATTCAAGCGTCGCAGTCGCCGCTTCCACCGACAAGTCCGCCCGATCCCGAACGCGAAGTCGTTAGCCGCCCGTGACCTGCGAAGCGCCCGCTCGTCGGCCACGGCGGGTCATGCCAGACTGGGACCATGCGCCTATCCTCCCTGAAACCGCACGCGCGTTCGACCAGCCCGAGCGGTGCCGCGACACCTCCCGGCGAGGAGCGGCATGTCGCCATGCGCCTCGACGACGCCTGGCTCCGCTTCCAGACCCGGCTGGCCATCCGCCGTGGACGGGTGGAGACCGTGATCCCCTACACCGGCTACGGGTCGACGTCATGGGTGCGGGTCCTGGCGCGCGTGGTCCTCAGCGATCCGAGGGACGCCGTCCCCGGGTCGGAGGAGGGCCGCCTGAAGCCGCTGCAGGAGGGGATGCGCGGCTGGCGTAATTTCACGAGCGCGCCGGTGGCCCACGCCGTCGTGCATGTGACCATCGGCGAGACGGTGCACGACGTCGAGGCGGACCGTGGGGGTGTGGTGGACGTCCGGATCCCGGTGTCCCTCGACGCCGGATGGCACAACATCACGCTCCAGACGGGCGGTTCCAGGACGGTCGAGGCGCCCGTGCGGATCGTCGCGGACGGCACCGGGTTCGGGGTCGTGTCCGACATCGACGACACCGTCATGGTCACGGCACTGCCCCGCCCGTTCCTCGCCGCCTGGAACACCTTCGTGCTGGACGAGCACGCGCGCACGCCCACCCCCGGCATGGCCGTGCTCTACGAGCGGATCGTGCGGACCGTCCCGTCGGCTCCGGTGCTGTACCTCTCCACCGGGGCGTGGAACGTGGCGCCGACGCTGTCCCGTTTCCTCTCCCGCAACCTCTACCCGGCGGGTCCCAAGCTGCTCACCGACTGGGGGCCCACCCGCGACCGGTGGTTCCGCAGCGGCCAGGAGCACAAGCGGGCCTCCCTGGAACGGCTGGCCGAGGAGTTCCCCGGCATGAAGTGGCTGCTCGTGGGCGACGACGGCCAGCACGACGAGGCGATCTACTCGGAATTCGCCCGGCGCCATCCGGAGAACGTGCGGGCCATCGCGATCCGCCAGCTCTCCGCGAGCGAGGCGGTGCTCGCCGGTGGCCGCTCGAAGAACGGCGTCCAGCCGACGCCGGGCGTCCAGTGGATCTACGCCCCCGACGGTGCAGGCATGTCCGCCCGACTCGAGGAGATGGGCATCATCGGGGACACCGTGCGCTCCGCGGACGTACCCGAAGAGGGCGAGATCGCGGAAGAATCGGACTGACCGGCCGCCCGGGGGAGACCATCATGACGGATTCCACGCCGGCACCGGCCTACCCGGCGCTGTCCTACGAGCTGTACCCACCGCGGAACGCCGAGGCCGAGGACTCCCTCTGGACCACCATCCGGCGGCTCGAGGACACGCGGCCCGACTTCGTCTCCGTGACCTACGGGGCGGCCGGCAGCAACCGGGACACCGCGTTCGCGCTCCTGCGGCGCCTGCTCACCGAGACCACGCTCAAGCCGCTGGCCCACCTGACGAGCGTCGGGACCGGTCGGGAGGAGCTCACGGAGATCGTCGACCGGATGATCGGCGGCGGCGTGCGGGGCATCCTCGCGTTGCGCGGGGACATGCCGGACGACGCCGAACCGGTGCCGGACGAGGTCGAGCACGCCGACGGGCTCGTCCGGCTCATCCGTGAGGTCGAGGCCGGGCGGACCGCGCAGCTCGCAGCCGGCCGCATCTCGGTGGGCGTCGCGGCGTACGCGACCCGCCACCCGGATTCGCCGAGCCTGGAGCAGGACGTCCAGGTGCTCCTGGCGAAGGAGGCCGCCGGCGCGGATTTCGCGATCACCCAGGTGTTCTTCCACCCCTCCGACTATTCGGGGCTCGTCGACCGCGCGCGCCGTGCGGGGGTCACCATCCCGATCATTCCCGGCGTCATGCCGTTGACGAGCACGCGCCGGCTGAAGAAGCTGAGCAGTCTCGCGGGGATCGACGTCGACGACGCCCTGTGGTCCCGGCTCGAGGGCGCCGGTTCCGACAGTGCACGCCGCCGCGTGGGCGTCGCGGCCACCGTCGACCTCGCGCGGGCGGCGCTGGACGACGGCGCCCCCGGCATCCATCTCTATACCTTCAACGAGCATGCGGCCGCCCTGGACGTCCTCGACGCGCTCGATCTGGAGCGACCGCCGCTGGCCGGCCTGCCCGCGTCCCTCTGATAGGGGAGGCCTGGTCAGGTCTCGTCGCTCATCACTTCGTGCCCGCCGGGTGGGCGGGTACGCCGTCGGCCGCGTCGAGGACCGGGACCTCCAGTTGCTGCAGCCAGTCCTGCCAGGCCGGTTCCTCGCGCCGGACGTAGTCCGCCGCGTCGGCGGAGAACACGTAGGCGCGCGCACCCGCCGTCGCAGTATCGGCGCTCTCGCCGTAGGCGAAGACGCTGAGCATCGCGGGGACGGGCGCGGTGAGCCGGATCAGCGCCTGCCGTTCGCCGACACGCTCGACCCTGCCGGTAGCACCGCGGATCTCGACCGCCGTCCCCTCTGTGCCCAGCGCGAGTGCGTCCTGCAGGGTGGACCAGAGCGTGTCCGCGTCGCCGGGGTGGGAGGCGGTGGCCTCGAGCTGGGTGGCCTCCTGGCCGGGGAAGTGCGTGAGGTAGAGCCGCAGGTTGTCGAAGAACGGCATCCAGTTGGCGCCCATGTCCTCCCAGAACTCGGACTCCCAGGCCGCGCCGGTGCCGAAGCCACTGCTGGTGACGCGCACCACGCAGGAGCCGCCTGACTGGGCTTCGACGAGGAACTCCGACGTCAGCGGGCTGAGCGCATCCGGGTCCTTGCCCATGAGGGTGGCCCAGTCCTCCTCGTAGACGATGCGGCGTGGTGGGTCCCAGCGGGTGACGTGGCCGTCCGAGCCCATCTCGGGGCCCATGCTGAAGTGCAGCGAGCCGCCCTCGCGCTCCTCCATCTCGGTCGGCAGGAACCAGGCGCTCATCCCCTTGGCGGTGGCGATGGCCTGCCAGACCTGCTCCGGGGCCCCCGGGACCTCGACGCTGAATTCGAGGCGGTACGGGACGTTCGGGATCGTGTTCATCGGTTCTCCTCGGGACGTGGGTGTGCGGCGACGACGAGCCGGTGTGGACGCCCGTCGTCATGGTGGTAGCGCGCGGCCAGGTCGAGTACCGCAGCGGTCAGATCATCGGCGAAGGCTGCGCGGTCGGCGGCCGACCGGAAGCCGATCTGCGTGTCGATGGTCAGGGTCGGCAGCGCCGTGCCGCGTGCGTCGGCTCGGCGTACCAGCGCGCCGACCTCGCGCACCAGGCGGCCGGCCAGAGCGACGAGGTATCCCGCCGACAGGTGGTCGTCGTTGGCATCCGGATCGGCCGCGGAGGCGCTGACCGCCGCCGGTGAGACGACATAGGACGCCGCCGACGCGCGCAGGACCCGCTCGGTGATGCCCCCGTGCCTACGCTCCTCGACCAGCTCCACCAGACCGTGCGACTCGAGCGCCTTGAGGTGGTAGCTGATCTTCTGGCGCGTGAGGCCGACCCGGGCGGAGAGCTCGGCGGCGGAGGCCGGAACGGCCAGCTCCCCGAGCAGTCTGGCGCGGACCGGATCCAGGACGGCAGCGGCCGCACCGGTGCTTTCGATGACTTCGACGTCGTGCATACCACCACGATGATCCTTGACAATAATTATTGTCAATACCCCCTGGGTTCCGAGTGGGGTGTCAGGTGCATCTCCGTCTCGACCTCGGGTCGGCTTGCCCGGACGGCGCGAATCCACACGGGGGCCTGCGGCGTGCTCGCGGGGTCGCCCGTCGCCAGGGGGCGGACGGGCGGCCCGATCGCGTGGCCCTGATGATCCTCGCCAACGTCCATCCGGCTGCAGTCAGCAGCGGCACGCACGCGAGGATCAGGGCAACCGGATTCGGCTGGAACGTCGGACCATCCGGGCCTTCCACGTACGCGCCGATCGGCAGCACCCAGCCACCGCCACCACCGCCCGAGCCCTCACCCTCCGGGGCTTGTGCGCCCTGATGCGACGTGCTGGAACCGCCGCCGCCTCCGAAGCCGAACAGAACCAGTGCGGCAGGCACCACCTCTCGTCCGCCCACCGTGCTGCTCTCGCCGAACGCCATCTTCGTCCCCCAGGACGGCACCGACTTCGTCAGACTCTCGATCGGATCTTCCATGAGCCCGTGGCCTCCGCTCCTGCCTCGATCGTGGCCGCCCCCGTGGTCGGAAGCGCGTGTCGGATGAGAACTCCCACCCTCGCCGTGAAGCCTAGGGTCGGGCCCGGGTCGGCCGCAGAGGAGAACGTCCTGCTTCGGACCACCCGAGACCGTACCGAGCGGCCGGCGGTGCGTGCCCGGCCCGGGGCGTCCGCCCCTCGTGCCCCCGCGCTCCGGGGGATGCGGCTCAGGCGCGGTCCGTCGTCGTATGCCGGGGCGCGATGCTCTGCGTGCGGAGGATGTCGGCCAGATGATCGAGGAAGAGGCGCACCCGGGCGTCGTCGGCGTCGCCCGTGCGCAGCGCGAAGATGCTGCGGGCGAGCCTGATCTCCGGCACGTCGAGGGTCACGATGCCCTCGGGCCGGTTGACCATCGCGAGCTCGGGTACGAGGGCGGCGCCCAGGCCCGCGGCGGTGAGTTCGAGGCTCGCATTGAAGTCGTCGCAGTACGCGCTGATGCGGGGGTGGAGGTTGCAGCTCGCGAAGAGCCGTTCGATGACGGTGGCGTCCGCGGTCCCGGGGTGGTGCATGATCCAGGGCATGTCGGCCAGCTGGTCGGCGCTGATCCGCGCGCCGCTGCGGATGCCCCAGCTCGCGGGCAGGATGACGCGGAAGTCGTCGTCACCGATCCACTGGCGGCCGAGCGTCGACGGCCAGGCGAGACCGGCCTGGCCCACCTGGTAGACGAGCGCGAGGTCGAGGTCGCCGCCCGTGCGCAGCCCCTGGATGGTGTGGGCGGGTTCCCCGACGAACACGCGCAGCGACACTCCGAGGCGTTGCCACTCGGGCATGCGGAGCAGCCTCGGCAGGGCGAACGTGGCGAGGCTGGGGAAGATGCCGAGGCGTAGCTCGTGGGCGGGCCCGGACCCGGCGCGGGCGGTGGAGGCGAGGAGTGCGTCGATGTCCGTGAGGATCTTCGCGGCATGGCGGGACATGGCGACGGCGGCGTCCGTGGGGACGGCGCTGCGGGCCGAACGCGTGAAGAGGACGGCGCCGGTGTCACGCTCCAGTGCCGACATCTGCTGCGACACCGCCGACGCCGTGTAGCCGAGGCTGGTGGCGGCGCCGCTGAAGGACCCGTGGCGGATCACCTCGAGCAGAGTCCGCAGGTGGATCGGGTTGATCATCGAGCACTCTCCCTCTCCGTCGTCCCGACCGGGTCGGTGCGAACACGGATCCCGTCGAGCTTACCTGCGGCCCCCTTGCCGGAGGCGACACGGGACCGGTTCCCGGTGTGGTGCCGTCCGTCCCTCGCGACACGCCGTGAGCAACGCGACACGAACTTTTTCTGCCTGTGTGGAAGTCCTCCACAGAGCTGTGGACGACGGGCCCATGAGGGCGCCGATCGGCTCGATTCCGGGGTTCCGCTGGGCGCTGATCTGTGGACATCGTGTGGACTACGAACCGCCCGAATGACATACTTGTAATACATCATCTAGGGGTTGGCATCACGCGGCTGCACTAGATGTAGTATCGGAGGACAGAAGCAGCCGCTGGACGGCATGGGCTTGCCAGACGCGGGAATCCCCGGATTTCTTCCCCTTCCGGGGTCGCGCGCCGCTCATGACACAGCAGCTGTTCATCGATAGGAACTCGTATGAGTAGTAGAGGAAAAGGGGACCAGGACATGACCGTCACGGTGTACACGAAGCCGGCTTGCGTACAGTGCAACGCCACCTACCGCGCGCTCGACAAGAAGGGCATCGCATACCAGAGCGTCGACATCTCGCAGGACCCGGCCGCCCTCGAGCGCGTGCGTTCCATGGGGTACATGCAGGCCCCCGTGGTCATCACGGACAACGACCACTGGTCCGGCTTCCGCCCCGACAAGATCAACTCGCTGGCTGACGCCGTCGTCAGCTCGGTAGCCTGACCGATCCCTCCGGGGATCGCCGCGAGGCATCCTGACATGGCCACCACCATGGACCACCGAGCCGCCCCCGCTGAACCGGCTGCTGCCGGGGACGCTGAGGGGCCGGTCACGGATGCCCCGCTGATCTACTTCTCGTCGGTCTCCGACAACACCCACCGCTTCGTCGAGAAGCTGGGGGTCCGGGCCGCCCGCATGCCACTGCTCACCAGGGAGCCGACGCTGCGGGCAGCCCGGCCGTACGTCCTGGTCCTTCCCACCTACGGCGGGACCACCGGCAACGGTGCGGTGCCCCGCCAGGTCGTGAAGTTCCTGAACAACGAGCAGAACCGCAACCTCCTGAGGGGGGTGATCGGGGCCGGTAACACCAATTTCGGTGAGACCTACTGCCTGGCGGCCGACATCGTCGCCGCCAAGTGCAACGTCCCCGTTCTCTACAGATTTGAAGTCATGGGCACGTCCGAGGACGTGGACCGCGTAACCCGAGGATTGGAAGAGTTTTGGACATGAGTGTTGCAGAGACAGAGGCGGGTGCTCCCGCAGCGACGGCGGACCGCTTCAAGGACATGGGCTACCACGAGCTGAACGCCATGCTCAACCTGTACGGGCCGAACGGCGAGATCCAGTTCGACGCCGACCGCGAGGCCGCGCACCAGTACTTCCTCCAGCACGTGAACAACAACACGGTGTTCTTCCACGACCTGGAGGAGAAGCTCGACTACCTCGTGAAGAACGAGTACTACGAGCGCGAGACGCTCCACCAGTACACGATGAACTTCATCCGGGACCTCTTCAAGCGCGCCTACGCCAAGAAGTTCCGCTTCGAGACGTTCCTCGGCGCCTTCAAGTACTACACCTCGTACACACTGAAGACGTTCGACGGGAAGCGCTACCTCGAGCGCTACGAGGACCGCGTGTGCATGGTCGCCCTGCACCTGGCCCGCGGCAACGAGCAGCTCGCCGAGCAGATGGTCGACGAGATCATCGACGGCCGCTTCCAGCCGGCCACCCCCACGTTCCTCAACGCCGGCAAGCGCCAGCGCGGCGAGCTCGTCTCCTGCTTCCTCCTGCGCATCGAGGACAACATGGAGTCGATCGGCCGCTCCATCAACTCGGCCCTGCAGCTCTCCAAGCGCGGCGGCGGCGTCGCGTTCGCCCTCACCAACATCCGCGAGGTCGGAGCGCCGATCAAGCAGATCGAGAACCAGTCCTCGGGCGTCATCCCCGTGATGAAGCTCCTCGAGGACAGCTTCTCCTACGCCAACCAGCTCGGCGCCCGCCAGGGTGCCGGCGCCGTGTACCTGCACGCGCACCACCCGGACATCAACCGTTTCCTCGACACCAAGCGGGAGAACGCGGACGAGAAGATCCGCATCAAGACGCTGTCCCTCGGCGTCGTCGTCCCCGACATCACCTTCGAACTCGCGAAGCGCGACGAGGACATGTACCTGTTCTCGCCGTACGACGTCGAGAAGGTCTACGGCATGCCGTTCTCCGACATCTCGGTCACCGAGAAGTACTACGAGATGGTGGACGACGCCCGGATCAAGAAGACCAAGATCAAGGCCCGCGAGTTCTTCCAAACCCTTGCCGAGATCCAGTTCGAGTCCGGTTACCCGTACATCATGTTCGAGGACACGGTGAACCGGGCCAACCCGATCGACGGCAAGATCATCATGTCCAACCTGTGCTCCGAGATCCTCCAGGTCTCCGAGCCCACCACGTACAACGAGGACCTGTCCTACGACGAGGTGGGCAAGGACATCTCCTGCAACCTGGGCTCGCTGAACATCGCGAAGACCATGGATTCGCCCGACTTCGGGCGGACCATCGAGACCGCGATCCGCACTCTCTCGGCCGTCTCGGACATGAGCAACATCGGCTCCGTCCCGTCGATCGCCAAGGGCAACGACGCCTCGCACGCCATCGGCCTCGGCCAGATGAACCTGCACGGCTACCTCGCCCGTGAGCGCGTCCACTACGGCTCGGAGGAGGGCCTGGACTTCACGAACATCTACTTCTACTCCGTGGTGTACCACTGCATCCGGGCGTCGAACCTGATGGCCATCGAGACCGGGCGCACGTTCGCCGGTTTCGAGAAGTCCAAGTACGCCAGTGGCGAGTTCTTCGACAAGTACACCGACCAGGTGTGGGAGCCGGAGACGCCGCGCGTGCGTGAGCTGTTCGCCGATGTGCACATCCCCACGCAGGAGGACTGGCGTGCGCTGAAGGCCTCGGTCATGGAGCACGGCATCTACAACCAGAACCTGCAGGCCGTCCCGCCGACCGGCTCGATCTCCTACATCAACAACTCGACGTCCTCCATCCACCCGGTGGCGTCGAAGATCGAGATCCGCAAGGAAGGCAAGCTGGGCCGCGTGTACTACCCGGCGCCGTACCTCACCAACGACAACCTGGAGTACTACCAGGACGCGTACGAGATCGGCTACGAGAAAATCATCGACACCTACGCCGCTGCGACGCAGCACGTGGATCAGGGTCTGTCCCTGACGCTGTTCTTCAAGGACACCGCCACCACGCGTGAGATCAACAAGTCGCAGATCTACGCCTGGCGCAAGGGCATCAAGACCGTCTACTACATCCGTCTCCGCCAGCTCGCGCTGGAAGGGACCGAGGTTGAGGGTTGCGTCAGCTGCATGCTCTAGGCAACTAAATTTGGCTTCGACGACTGCACCACTTGAACTGTCGAAGTACTTAAAGGCTTGAGGGGTCGTGCTGTAACACGACCCCTCAAGAAGTCCCGGTAGCGAGACTTTCCAAAGATCAACCTTGGACTGTCAAGCTTACAGGAGTCGTTGGTCGTCGGTCGACGACCCTCCGCCGGGCACTCCCCAAGAAGGGAGGTGGTCGCAGTGCCAGTAGTACGACGTACTATTCGCCGCACCATCCGGATCACGGTCCGTCCTCGCTGATTGCGTTGGTCGGAGCTTGTGAGCATTGATAGTCAGAAAGGAGTTTCCATCATGGCCAAGGGATCTTACCGAAGCGCAATCACGGGACGATACGTCACCGCCAAGCATGGGAAGGCGAGTCCTCGCACAACCGTGAAAGAATCGAAGTAGCGGGACGTAAGCGGTGCTTTAGCCGCTGATGAGTAGGAGGGGCTGCGACAATTGCCTCCCCTCCTACTCATGTCGAGCGTTCGAAGAAGCCGACTTAGGGCAGCAAGCGAAACATCAGAGCGACCCAAAGTTGCAAACCAGACAAGGAACACATCATGAGCGAGAAGCTGAAGCTCGTAGACCACGTCCAGGCCATCAACTGGAACCGTATCCAGGACGACAAGGACGTGGATGTCTGGAACCGCCTGGTGAACAACTTCTGGCTGCCCGAGAAGGTGCCGCTGTCCAACGACGTGCAGTCGTGGGCCACGCTGGCCCCGGAGGAGCAGCAGCTCACCATGCGCGTCTTCACCGGACTGACCCTGCTCGACACCGTGCAGGCGACGGTCGGCGCGGTCAGCCTCATCCCGGATGCGGTCACCCCGCACGAGGAGGCCGTGCTCACGAACATCGCGTTCATGGAGTCGGTGCACGCCAAGAGCTACTCGTCCATCTTCTCCACGCTGGCCTCCACCAAGGAGATCGACGAGGCGTTCCGTTGGTCCACGGAGAACGTGAACCTGCAGAAGAAGGCGCACATCGTCACCGACTACTACCGTGGCGACGATCCCCTGAAGCGCAAGGTCGCCTCGACGCTGCTCGAGTCCTTCCTGTTCTACTCCGGCTTCTACCTGCCGATGTACTGGTCCTCGCGCGCCAAGCTCACGAACACCGCTGACCTGATCCGCCTGATCATCCGTGACGAGGCCGTGCACGGGTACTACATCGGGTACAAGTTCCAGCGTGGGCTGGAGAGTGCGACGCCGGAGCGCCGCCAGGAGCTCAAGGACTACACGTTCGAACTGCTCTTCGAGCTGTACGAGAACGAGGTCCAGTACACGCACGATCTCTACGATTCCGTCGGCCTGGCCGAGGACGTCAAGAAGTTCCTGCACTACAACGCCAACAAGGCGCTGATGAACCTGGGCTACGAGGCGATGTTCCCGTCCTCCGTGACCGACGTGAACCCGGCGATCCTCTCGGCGCTGTCCCCGAACGCCGACGAGAACCACGACTTCTTCTCCGGCTCGGGATCCTCATATGTCATCGGCAAGGCCGTGAACACCGAGGACGAGGACTGGGACTTCTAGTACCGGCGCCCCCTGGCCTGAGCGGCCCCGCACGCGCTGCGTGCGGGGCCGCTCTGTTTCCAGCAAGCTGCGATCTCGCGAAGCTCCATCGGAGCGACACGCTGTAGGTATTGAGTTCGCCGCAAAATTCCACACTCTGGTGGTTCAGGCGATAAACACTTCTGCCGGGCGCGCCTGACGGGCCGCCTTGGTTCTCCGTCGCGTGGCCGGTCTTCGTTGGGTGAGCGTGTCTTCGGGCAGCGGAGCCTGGTAGCTGCCGGGGAGGGGTGGTGCGGTGGAGGAGTAGGTGTGGCCGGTGGGCGTGCTGATGGTGAGGGCGTGCCGGGCACTGGGTCCGGGGATGGGGCCGGGGTTGCTGCTGGGGGGTGCTGTGGCCCTCCAGCCGTCGAGGTCCTTGGTGTGGTTGCAAGCTTCGCAGAGCCCTGCCCCGTTGGCGAGGCTCGTGGGTCCGTTGGCGTGCCAGGGAATGATGTGGTCGTAGTGCCGGATCGGTGCGTCGCAGTACGGGGTCCGACAGAGATGGTCGCGGGCCTGAAGGAAGCGGCGCTGCCCGGCCGTGAACAGCCGGGCCCGGGAGTCGGCGGCGATCAGCTCCCCACTGGACGGTGCGGTGTAAAGGCGGCGGAGCCAGACCTGTTGCTTCGCCTTGTCCTGGGTGAGGAGGTCGCGGGCCCAGCCGGCGGGGACGATCCCGTACCCCGGCAGCCGCGCCGGTTCGCTGTCGCCCTGGAACAGGGCCCTGTCGGTCATGATCAGCTGCACCTCGACCCGGGAGAACCCACCCGGTGTCCCGGTGGTCCGCTCGACGAGGGCGTCGGCCATCAGCTGGCCCCGGCTCCGCGGGTCCCCTGCGGCGCGCTGGGTGTCGGCGTGCCGGGTCAGCTCCGCATGCACCGCCACGCCCTGGGCGACCGGGAGGAGGGCGGTCAGGTACGTCATGGTGTCCGGGGCCGGACGCAGACTCACATGCCGGTCCCGGGCAGCGTGGGCCGCCCGCTCGGTCACGCTGCGCGGGTCCCGCCGGTACGCCGCCGCTCGCGCCGCGGCAATGAGTGTCCTGTCCCCGGCGCCGTCGAAGGTCCCCGTGTCGGCGGCCAGCTCGTCGTCGACCGCGCACCGGTCCGCCGCGGACAGGCAGGCGGTCTCCCGGACCAGCAGCGTCGCCCGCCACTCACTCAACTGCCCCGCCTCCAGGGCCGCCATCGTATGCGGCATCTCCGTCACCAGCGCCCGCGCCAGCCCCAGCAGCCGACTACCGCGGGCCGGGGACTCCCGCCGGGCCAGGGCGAGCTGCGCACCCACCCCCTTACCCCGCTCCCCGACCGGGACACCAGCGGCGGCCTGCGCCCGGCGCTGGGCGAGGTCGAACGCAATCGCGGCCCGGGCCTGGGTGCCGGCGATCGCGGACTTCAACTCCTCCAGCGCACCGATGAGATCGATCAGTTCAGCGCCGTCCGCGCCGACTGCAGCGCCAGTGGCGTCACCCGCCCTGAGCGGCAACGACCGCACCGCGCCGACCAGCTCCCTCACCCGATCAGCTGGCGCCGGAGGCAGAACACCGGTCGAGCTACTGGGGGCCGTTTCAGCGCTGGGAACGGGCCCAGTAGGCGCGCAGGGGACAGGAGACGCGCCGGACGAGACAGTTACAAGCGACGTCGCAGCGGGGGAGACCGTGTCGGACGGGGCCACGCCGGAGGAGAAGGGTGTTCCGTGGACGGCAGTCGAGGGAATACAAGCCGGCCGTGAACTGCCACCGATGACGGTCGCTTCATGCGGAGCATTCCGGCTGCTGTCCATACTGAATTGTCCCCGCCGCCACTGACATTTTTGGTGGCGATCGGCCCCTCGCGTCGAGGGTTTTTCGGTGACTTTTCCGCCTCACTGAGCCCGCTGCAATCGCGGAGCGACCCGCGTCACCGCCGGTGCCTGGCGAGCGGAAGTGAGGGTCGAACCGGACCGTTGGGGTGCACCCGAGAGAAAGGACAGGCCCCACACGGTGGGGGGCAGTGCACGCCGCGTGTGCGGCCGACGAGCGCCCGCCGACGGGTTCCCGCCGACGAGAAACAGCCGACGAGAACCGTCCGACGAGAAACAGCCGAGATCCGGCCGACGAGAACTACTGCTACGGCCAGTTGCGCCAGTTCCAGCGCGAATGCTGGGGCGCCACCGGGGGCTGCGGCTCCGGCTCGGGCACCTCGCCCAGCGCCTGCGCGGCCTCGACGAGGTCGTCGCTGGTGAGGGTCATGACGTCGTCGCGGTCGAGGGTGTCGAGACTGCGTCCCTCATCGCGTGACAGCCGAAGCGCCTGCCGGTTCAGCGACTGCTCGAACAGCGTGCGGGCGAACCGGGCGTTACCCGAGTCCTCGCCGGCATGGATGTTGGCGAGGATGCGGCGCAACATCTCGTCGGCCCCGGCCTCCAGGGTGTACTCGTGCTGGGCCAGCATCTGCTTGAAGATCGTCTCGAGCGCATCCACCGAGTAGTCGGGGAAGGTGATCTCCCGCGCGAATCGGGACCGCAGCCCGGGGTTCGAGAGCAGGAAGGACTCCATGAGGCGCGGATAGCCGGCCACGATCACCACCAGCCGATGCCGGTGATCCTCCATCCGCTTGAGCAGGACCTCGATCGCCTCCGGGCCGAAGTCCATCCGGCCGTCGTCCGGGAACAGCGCGTAGGCCTCGTCGATGAACAGGACGCCGTCCAGCGCCCGGCGGATCACCCGGTCCGTCTTCATCGCCGTGGCGCCGACGTACTGGCCGACGAGCGCCGACCGGTCGACCTCCACCAGATGGCCTTTCTGCAGCAGCCCGACCGCGCGGTACATCTCCGCCAGGAGCCGCGCGACGGTGGTCTTGCCGGTGCCGGGATTGCCGAGGAACACCAGATGCTGGGACGTGGCCACCTCCGGCAGCCCGTGCGCCTTGCGGCGCGCCTGCACCTGGAGGAGCGCCACGAGCGCCCGCACCTGTTCCTTGACGCTCTCCAGCCCCACGAGGGCGTCCAGTTCGGCCTGCACCTCCGCGAGGGGTCGCGCCGGTCCCGGCCGCGCACTGAAGAACTCACCCACGCGGTCGTCGCCCCGCTCCGAGCCGGGCAGCTTGATCTGGTCGGCGAGATTCCCGAGCGTCTCACGCAACTCGTCGAGTGGATTGCGGCTGGCCGCCATGAGTTCCTCCTGGGGTGGGTGCGCGCCGCGGGTGCACGATGCGCGGTGGGTGGACCGGAGCGCCGACCGGCCGGGTTCCTGGGGTCCTGATCCACTGTAGATCCGCGGGCATACGAAGTGCGTGTCTGCCGGCTACCCACGAAGGTCACGGTTGCGTTATACTAAGTAGGCTGATGAATACGATCGGTTGTCATCGTATCGCCAGCTGCAACTTGTCCCAACCTGAAGGAGACGCCATGAGCACGAAGGTCGAAAAGAGCATCCTCGTCAACGTCCCGGTGAGCATTGCCTACAACCAGTGGACTCAGTTCGAAGAATTCCCCCACTTCATGGGCGGCGTCAAGTCCGTCACCCAGCTCGACAACCAGCGTCTGAACTGGGTCGTCGAGATCGGCGGCGTCCGCCGTCAGTGGGACGCCACCATCCTGGAGCAGGTTCCCGACACGAAGGTGTCCTGGGCCGCGACCGAAGGTGCCACGAACGCCGGAACGGTCTCCTTCGAGGACATCGGTGGCGGACAGACCCAGGTTCACCTCGTGCTCGAGTACGAGGCCGAGGGCCTTGTCGAGAAGATCGGCGACAAGCTCAACGTCGTCGACAATCAGGCCGAGGGAGACCTCAAGCGTTTCAAGGCCTTCATCGAGGACGAGGGCTACGCGACCGGTGCCTGGCGCGGGACGGTTTCCCCCGGCCTCGTCGGTGAGACCAGCGTCGAGGATGCTGCAGCGTCCCGCGGCGACAGCGGCAAGGCGGGTGTCTCCGGCAAGGTAGCCGCCGGCGTCGGTCTCGCTGCGGCTGCTGCGGCAGCCGCAGGGGTTGCCGCCAGCAAGAAGAACGACGACGACACGACCGTCGTCGAGGAAGACGTCACGCTCACTCCGGTGACCGACGTCGCACCCGAGGTCTACACGACGGACGACGCCGTGCTCTCGCGCAGCACCGAGGATGTCCTCCTGCCCGCCGAGGACGTGGACCCGGCATCGACCGGTACGGCGAGCGGCACCGGTACGGATGCCCTGAACGACCCGCTGCTGAACAAGAACCGCACCACCGGCGGCGCACTCTAGCCACCGGGCACCATCCACCCCGCAGGGAAACGATCGCAGGCAGCCACCCAGCTCCGCCAGGAGGTGGGTGGCTGCCTGCTGTCCACGGCATCCCGCGACTGACCGGGACCGTCCGCCCTCCTATACTCGAAGGATGCTTATGACACACCTCGCCCGGCGCCGCCGTGTCCAGCCGTCCGCCGCCGAGCGGTCCGGGGTCCTCCTGTGAGCGGCGGTCTCGTCGCCCTGCTCGACGACGTCGCGGCGATCGCCCGCATCGCGGCCGCCTCCGTCGACGACGTCGCCGCCGGTGCCGCCAAGGCGGGCACCAAGGCGGCCGGTGTGGTCATCGACGACGCCGCCGTCACCCCGCAGTACGTCTCCGGGTCCGAGCCGTCGCGCGAGCTGCCGATGATCAAGCGGATCTTCTGGGGCTCGCTCCGGAACAAGCTGCTGATCATCCTGCCGGCGCTCCTGCTCATCAGCGCCTTCATCCCGGCGGTCATCCCGTTCATCCTCATGCTGGGCGGCACCTACTTGTGCTACGAGGGTGCCGAGAAGGTCTGGCACAAGGTCCGGGGCCACAAGGCCGAGAAGGCGCCGGCCAGCGCTCGCGGTCCCGAGGCGGAGGCCAAGGTGACCAAGGGCGCCATCACCACCGACTTCATCCTGTCTTGCGAGATCATGGTCATCTCCATGAACGAGGTGTCCGACGAGTCCATCTGGGCTCGCGCCATCATCCTCGTCGTCGTGGCCATCGCCATCACGGTCCTCGTGTACGGCGCCGTCGCGCTCATCGTCAAGATGGACGACATCGGCCTGCACCTGACGACCAAGGACTCCGAACGCACGCAACGACTCGGCACCATGCTCGTCAAGGGCATGCCCGCGGTCCTCGCCGGCATCACGTTCATCGGGACGATCGCCATGCTCTGGGTGGGCGGCCACATCATGCTGCAGGGCGCCTACGACCTCGGCTGGCACCTGCCGTACGACGTCGTACATGCCCTCGAGTCGCCGTTCGTCGGCATCCCCGTCGTGGGCGGCCTCCTGGCGTGGCTCGTGAACACCCTCTGCTCGGCCATCCTCGGTCTCGCGTGGGGACTCATCGTCCTGGCCATCGTGCACCCGCTGCTCAAGGCGCTGCCATTCGGGAAGAAGGGCGAGCACGAGGAGGGCGACATCCGCGCCGCCGTCGCCGGCTATCGGTCGGGCAAGGGCAGCACGAAGTACACGTCCTAACCGAACCGCTCGCAAATGCTCAGCGCACGACGTCGTACACGACTTTCACGACGCCGTTGGAGTACGACGCGGAGTCCCTCAGGCGGAGCCTCTGCTGATCACGGTCCGCCGCGGTGAAGACACGCTTGCCCGCGCCGAGGAGTACAGGGAACACCAGGAGGTTGTAGCGGTCGATGAGATCGGCATCGGCAAGATTCCTCGCCAGCTCGGCGCTCCCGTGGATGAAGATCGCGCCCCCGTCGCCCTTCTTCAGCGCAGCGACGTCGTCGAGGGTCCGCATGATCTCCGTCGGCCCCCAACCGCCCACGAGCTGGTCCTCGCCGAGAGTGCCGGACACGACGTACTTCGGGAGCTCCTTGTACGCGGCGTGGTCCTCCGATCCCGGCCAGATGGGCGCGAACGCCTCGTAGCTGCGACGCCCGAACATCAGCGCCGTCGTCTCGTCGAGCTCCTCGCCCTTGAGTGCGAACGCTTCCGGGACGAAGTCGGTGGTGAAGACCCACCCACCGCTGCGGTGCCCTTCGACCTCCCCGCCGGGAGAATCGACGACGCCGTCGAGCGTCATGAATCCCGTCCACACAAGTTCCCGTGCCATGAAACCTCCCACGATCGATGCCGTCGTCCAGTGATATCAGGTGAGACGGAGCGGGCACCACGATGTCAGCGGTGCGACTCGGGTGTCGGCTACTCGTTCCCCTCGGCGAGGCAGCCCCGCAGGATGCGCAGCCCGTCCCGGATGCGCGTCTTCGCCGTCGGTACGGGGACTCCGAGCTCCTCGGCGACGGCGGCGTAGGTGAGGCCCCGGTAGTAGGCGAGATCCACGGCCTCGCGCTGCCGGCCCGACAGTCGGTCCAGGCAGTCCCGAACGGACTGGTGCTCCTGCCGCATGATGATGTCCTCGGCTACCGGGTCATGAGAGGGGCCGTGGTTCTTCGACGACCACACATGGCCGCGCAGCCTGCCGGACTCCTCCGACCGGATCCGGTCGACGGCCCGGCGGTGGGTGATGGTCATCAGCCACGTCATGGGGTGCCCGCGGTGCTCCTCGTACCGGGATGCCTGCTGCCACACCGAGAGGAAGACCTCCTGGGTGACCTCCGCGCTGAGCTCGCGGTCCCTGATGAGATGCCGGACCAACCCGTACACGCGGGCGGAACAGTGCCGGTACAGCTCATCGAACGCGTCATGATCCTGGGCGGCGGTCGCCTTCAGGAGCCCCGCCAGGTGCGGCATTGTCGCCCCGCTACCCGAACCGTCAGTCTTCTCCTCCTGGTGTCCCACTCACGTCCCTTCCATCGATCGTCGGCTCGTTCTCCCCTTTAACCCTTCGAGATGCGGTGGGCAGCGGATGGGGCTGCCCTCCGGTCCGGGCGGGCCCCGCACCGGACCGGGATCGGCCCTATAGTGGTGCCGTGCTCTCCTAGATCCCCGCTCCCTCCTGCGTCCGCGGCTCCCGCCCGGCAGGACACCAGCCAGCCCCGAGGATCACCGTGCCCGGTTCGCACTCCCCATCCCTTCCCGCAGCCGCCCACCTCCGCGTGGACGGCATCTCCAAGAGCTTCGGGGCGCGCCGCGTCCTGACCGATGTGTCCTTCACCGTCTCCGGTAGCCGCACCGGCCTCATCGGCGAGAACGGCTCCGGCAAGACCACCCTGCTGCGCATCATCGCCGGCCTGACCACGTCCGACGCCGGCACGGTCACCGCGGCGCTTCCCGGAGGCGGGACACCACGCATCGGCCTGCTCCACCAGGAAGCCCCGTTCGCGCCGTCCGCCACCATCGCGGAGGCGCTCGAGACCGCCGTCGCCCCGGTGCGCGCCGCCGCGCACGCCGTATCGGATGCAGGCCTGGCCCTTGCCGGCACCCCAGAGGAGCCGGCGGCCGCCTCCGCGTACGCCGCGGCCCTCGAGACGGCGGAGCGCGTCGGTGCGTGGGACGTCGACGCGCGCGTCGCCGCCGTCGTTGCCGGGCTCGGTCTCGCCGCGCTCGCGCCGGACCGGCCGACGCGGACGCTCTCCGGCGGGCAGCGCTCCCGCCTGTCCCTGGCATGGCTCCTCCTCAGCACGCCCGACGTGCTCCTCCTGGACGAGCCGACCAACCACCTCGACGACGCCGCCGCCTCCTACCTGAGGACCCTCCTCGAGGACTGGCGGGGTCCCGTGCTCGTCGCGAGCCACGACCGCGCCTTCCTCGACGACGTCGTGACGACCCTCGTCGACCTCGACCCCGCGCCACTGCCGCAGGCGCTCGCCGGACCCCTCGTGGCCGACGGCGACGGCACGGGCATCGGCGTCGTCCGCTTCACCGGCACCTACACCGGCTACGTGCATGCGCGGCTCGATGCCCGGGAGCGGTGGGAACGCCGGTACCGGGACGAGCAGGCGGAGCTGAAGCGGCTTCGCGCGACCGTGTCGGACAGCCACCTCGTGGGCCACGAGGACTGGAAGCCCCGCTCGGAAGGACGCGCCAGCGTCAAGTTCTACTCCGACCGCAACGCGAAGGCGGTGTCACGCAGGGTCGACGACGCCACCGCCCGCCTCCTGTCCCTCGAGGAGGAGCAGATCCGCAGGCCGCCCCGGGAGTTGCGCTTCCAGGGCCTCACCGCGGCCGGCACTCCGGCCGTCCCCAGGGGTGCGGACGCCGTCCTCACCGCTGCGGACATCGGAACACGCGGACGCCTCGAGCCGACGTCGCTCGTGCTCGGGGCGGGGGAGAAGGTGCTCGTCACCGGCCCCAACGGGTCCGGGAAGTCGACCCTCCTGCGACTCCTCGCCGGGGACCTGACGCCGACCTCCGGGACGGTCGTCGTGGCGCCCTCGGTGCGCGTCGGCCTGCTCGCGCAGGACGTCGACCTCCCCGACCCGTACGGCCGCGGACCCGGGCGCACCGCGCTGCAGGCCTACGACGACGCCGTCGGGCCTGACAGCGACCGGGTCCCGCTGCACACCTTCGGGCTCATCCACCCGCGGGACGAACACCGGCCCGTCGTGATGCTGAGCGTCGGCCAGCAGCGACGGCTGGCGCTGGCGATCCTGCTGGCGAGCCCTCCCGACGTGCTGCTCCTCGACGAGCCCACGAACCACTTCTCCCTGCTCCTCGCCACGAAGCTCGAGGCCCTGATCCCCGGCTACCCCGGGGCGGTCGTCGTCGCCTCGCACGACCGGTGGCTGCGGCGCACCTGGCAGGGCAGGCGCCTCGAGCTGCGGGTCGGTCCTGCGGCGCGCTGACCACCGCGCCAGGGTGCGTCGGGCAGGGCGTCAGCAGCGCCGGCACGAGAGTCAGCGGTGCGCCGGGAACGGGATGCGGTCCAGGTCCGAGGCCGCGATCACCGTCGCGGTACCCGCCGTGGCCCGAGCCTGGGCGGCCAGCACGCCGACGTCGTCGTACCGGGAGGAGAAGTGCGTCAGGACCAGCGTGGCCGCGCCGCCGCGGGAGGCGAGGGAGCCCGCCTGCCCGGCGGTGAGGTGCAGGTACTGTGCGGCGAGCGCTGCGTCGTCGTCGCTGAAGGTGCTCTCGGTGACCAGGAGGTCCGCGCCGTCGGCGAGCGCGGACGCGCCGTCGCACAGGGCGGTGTCCATGATGAAGGCGAAGCGGCGTCCGGGCCGGTGCACGCTGACGTCGTCGAGCGTCACGGTGCCGAGGCTTCCCTCGCGCTGGAGGCGTCCGACATCGGGACCGGCGATCCCGGCGGCGGCGAGCCGGTCCGGCAGGAACGTGCGCCCGTCCGGTTCGGTGACCCGGTAGCCGAAGGACTCGACGCGGTGGTGCAGTGGCTCGACTTCCAGCCCGGGGGCGATGGGTCCGGCGGCGCCGTGGGGGTGCAGGTGCAGGTCCATGCCGGGGGTGGCGAGGAAGACGAGGGCGCGGACCACGTCCTCGCCCGACGCCGGGTAGTGCAGGTGCACGGGATGGTCGACGCCGTCCAGCACCATGCGCGAGAGGACGCCGGGCAGACCGAAGCAGTGGTCGCCGTGCATGTGCGTGATGCAGATCCGGCTGATCCTGCCCGCCGGGAGGCCGGCGTGGATGAGCTGGCGCTGCGTGCCCTCGCCCGGATCGAAGAGGATCCCCTCCTGCTCCCACTGCAGGAAGTACCCGTTGTGGTTGCGGGTCCGGGTGGGCGCCTGGGAGGACGTGCCGAGGATGACGAGTTCACGCATGACGCCAGTCTCGCACCGGAAGGGCGGGCGGGGGAGCGTGCGGACGCTCAGTGCCGGCCCCCGGGTGGGGAGGACGGCTTCGCCCTCCGCTCCGCGCGTCGGGCGCGCCGCTCGCTGTCCTCCTCCTCGAGGATGTCCTGCAGGTTCGATGCGTCCCCGGTGAGGGCGCGTCGCCACGCCGCCGACGGCTCCGCGTCGATGAGGATCGACCGGATCAGCAGGGTCAGCGGCACGGCCAGGACGGCGCCGACCGGCCCGAGGACCACGGCCCAGAAGAGGACGGAGATGAAGGTCAGCGACTCGCTGAGGGACACCGCATCACCCACGTACCTGGGCTGGATGAGGGACTGGATGGCGCCGTTGATCACCCCGTAGACGAGGATGACGACGACGACGGTCGACCAGCCTCCGCTGAGGAAGCCGAAGAACAGCGGAGGGACGAGGGCGATGAAGTAGCCGACGTTGGGGATGAAGCTGCAGACGAAGGAGAGCAGGCCCCAGAGGAGGGCGCCCGGCACCTGGAGGAGGACGAGCACCAGCGCGTTGAACGCGCCCTGCGCCAGGCCGAGCACGGTCGTGGCGATCACATAGCGGCGGGTCCCGGCCGCGAAGCCGGTGAGCGCGGAGACCAGTCCGGGGTGATGGGGTCTCACGTAGGTGAGGATCGCCGGTACCCGGGACGCGTCGACCGCCATGAGGATCAGCAGGGTCAGGAGTACCACGAGGGCGCCCACCATGGCCGTCACCCCGCCCAGCACGTCACCGATGAACGCGGTGATGTTCTCGGGGGTGAACCCGGTGCTGATCGCGTCGGCCTGGTCGGAGCCGAATCCCAGCGATGCCAGCAGCCCGGACAGGGCGGCACCCACCTGTTCCAGCTCGGTGGCGTACTGGGGCAGCAGGGCCGAGAACTGCGCGAGAGCGAAGACCAGGATCATCGCGAAGCCGGCGACGAGGGCAAGTACCGCAGCGATCGACGTCGCCGTGGCGACTCCCCGTGAGGCGCCGCGCCGATGCATCCGGCGCCGGAGCGGGTAGACGCACAGGGTGAGGATGATGCCCAGGAACACGGGGACGACGACGTCCCGCATCGCAGCGATCCCGAACGTTGCCGCGGTGGCCCCGCCGAGGGCGAGGAGGACGGTGGTGCTGCGAGGGAGGG